>DATKRQ010000068.1:0-18262 GCA_035532135.1 Candidatus Tyrphobacter sp. | reverse complement strand
TATCGAAATGTTCAATAAGGTCCTTGATGAAGGTATGGCGGGCGACAACGTCGGCATCCTCTTGAGAGGCTTGAAGAAAGAAGACGTCGAGCGGGGCCAGGTGGTTATTAAGCCGAGCACCGTTACGCCGCACACCGATTTCGAAGCGGAGGTCTATGTTTTGAGCAAGGAGGAAGGCGGCCGCCATACCCCGATCTTCCCCGGCTACAAACCTCAGTTCTATATCCGAACGACCGACGTGACCGGAGGCGTTACTTTGCCTCAGGGCACGGAAATGATCATGCCTGGCGACACCGTGAATGTTTCGGTGCAGTTGATCGCTCCGGTGGCTCTTGAAGAGAAACAGCGTTTCGCCATCAGAGAAGGCGGCCGAACTGTCGGCGCCGGCGTGGTGACCAAAATCATAAAATAAGATGGCCAAGGAACCGGCGGCGGGGGAGAAGCTTCGCTTGAGAATAAAATCCTACGACCACCGCTTAGTTGATAATTCGACCAAGCAGATAGTCGACACCCTCCTGCGGAACAACGCCCGGCTTATCGGTCCGATTCCCTTACCCACGGAATATAGGCGCTATACCGTGAACCGCTCAACATTCGTCCATAAGACGGCCCGGGAGCAGTTTGAACTAAGGGTTCATAAGCGCCTGATTGATATCCTTCAGCCCCAGCAAAAAGTCATTGAATCCCTGAGCGATCTTAATTTGCCGGCGGGGGTTGATGTGGAAATTAAAATGATATAGAATGGGAGCCAGGGATTCTAGAAACAACCGAGGAATACCCGGTTGTTTTCATTATGAGCCCGGTGAATAAAATGATGTTAAAAGCCGTAAAAATGAAGATGACTCAGATTTTCCGCGAGGATCGCGTGGTGCCGGTAACGCCGGTCCGGCTTTTAGCTGAAGGAGAAGAGCTTCCCAAGATCGGCGATTTCGTTAAAATCATGGGCGTTTCAAAAGGCAAGGGATTCCAGGGAGTCGTCAAGCGCCACGGCTTCGGTGGCGGTCCCAAGACCCACGGCCAGAAAGACCGGCTGAGAGCTCCGGGTTCTATCGGCAACACCGACGCTCAGCACGTCTACAAGGGTCGTCGGATGGCCGGCCGGATGGGCGGCGACCAGATCACCCTAAAGCGGGTGGAGGTCTCCGGTTTGGCGGAGGAAAAGAAAATTCTCTTTTTGAAAGGCGCCCTGCCGGGACCGACGGGAAAAACGATTTTGATTGAAAAATGAAGACCCAAGTTTACAATCAAGAAGGCAAAGAAATTGAAACCATCGAGTTGAACGATCGGTTATTCAATTTTCCCTGGAACCCCGATTTGGTTTACCAGGCCCTGCGGGTTCAGGAAGCCAATAGCCGGACCAAGACGGCTCACGTCAAGGACCGAAGCGAAGTTTCGGGCGGCGGCCGGAAGCCGTGGCGCCAGAAGCACACCGGCCGATCAAGACAGGGTTCCACTCGTTCGCCCCTTTGGGCTCATGGCGGAGTAAGTCATGGTCCCAAGGAGGAGAGAGATTACGGACTTAAAATAAACAAGAAAGCCAAAAGAGCGGCCATCTTTTCCGTTCTCTCCAAAAAATTAGCCGAGGGCGAGTTAAGGATTGTTGATTCGCTGGGCGAAAGCCAAAAAACCAAGGAATTAAACGGCTGGCTTGAGGGTTTCTTCTCTCGGCTAACGGCCGACAAAAAGGGGCGCTTGAGCGTTCTCCTTATTCCCAGAGAAAATAACCGGGCAATCAATCGGGTCAGCCGCAACCTTTCCTTCCTCAAAAGCCTTAGTCCCAAGTCGCTCAATGTCCGGGATCTTTTGCTCCATCGCGAAATAATCCTGGAAAAAGAGGCGCTCCAAACGGTCAATAAACACTATATTCATGACTAAGCTAAGTGTCGCCGTGCACCAGCCCCGACTGAGCGAGAAAAGCGGAGACCTTTCGGTTTTGGGCAAATATGTTTTCGAAGTGGCCAAAGGAATGAATGGCCGGATAATTAAGAATGAAATCGAAGCTCGTTACAAGGTAAAAGTGGAGAAAGTCAATTTCATCAATACTCAAAACAAGCGTCATCGCTTAAGAAAAGCCATAGTTACTTTGAAATCGGGTCAGAAAATAGATATTCAACCATGAAAATTTCCAAACCGACGACGCCCTCGATGAGGCATACCACTTTCCCGGATCGGGGACTTCTTCATCGCGGCAAGCCCTTGAAATCCCACCTGAAGTCTCTCGCCAAAAAAAGCGGCCGGAACAGCCAAGGCCGGATTACAGTTCGCCATCAGGGCGGCGGAGCCAAACAACGCTATCGCTTAGTCGATTTCAAACAGGACAAGCTGAACGTGCCGGGCAAGATAGAACTCGTGGAGTACGACCCGTTCCGAAGCGGCTTCATCCTCCGGGTTCTTTATGCCGACGGCGAGCGTCGTTATCACCTGGCGCATCAATTGGCGAAAATCGGCGCTCCGATAATAGCCGCTCAAGCGACACCGCTTGAGACTGGTAACCGCCTGATGCTTAAAAACGTCCCGGTGGGCTATGAGGTTTTCAATATCGAACTCAAGCCTGGTCGCGGTGGCCAAATTGTGAGGAGCGCCGGCAGCGCGGCTTCGGTTTTGGCCCAGGAATCGGGCTACACTCATCTGAGGATGCCCTCGGGCGAGGTGCGAAAAGTCCTCTGGACCAATTTCGCTTCTTTGGGCCGAGTTTCCAATTCCGACAACAAACTCGTGAACATCGGAAAGGCCGGGCGGAGCCGGCATCTGGGAATCCGGCCGACGGTAAGAGGCACGGCGATGAATCCGGTTGACCATCCCTACGGCGGCGGCGAAGGCCGGCAACCCAGAGGTTTGCGCAAACCCAAAACGGCCTGGGGAAAGATTACCGGCGGCCGAAAAACGAGAACGAGAAAGAAATGGTCAAACAGCCTCATCTTGCGCCGCCGGCCTAAAAAGAGTAAGAAATAAAAGCGATGAGCCGATCACTGAAAAAAGGTCCATACGTTGACGCCCGTCTTTTAGCCAAGGTTATTTCGGCTAAGGCCGAATCTCGGAAAGAGCCGGTTAAAACCTGGTCCCGGGCTTCCGAAATCTCGCCGGAAATGATTGGCGCGACTTTGGGCGTTCATAACGGAAAAGAATTCATTTCGGTTTTTATCACCGAAGAGATGGTTGGCCACAGACTGGGCGAATTTTCTCCGAGCAAGAAATTCTTGAGGCATGGCGGAAAGATTCAGAAAGCGGAAGAAGCGAAAACCAAAGCTTAACGATTTTTTTATGACCGAAGTCAGAGCCAAATTAAAAAATTTAGACGTCTCGCCGAGAAAGGTTCGCTTAGTGGCGGGCTTGATCCGGGGTTTGAGCGTGAACGAAGCCATGGCCCAATTGACCCTTTCGCCCTCTCGAAGCTCGGCTTCTCTTCTTAAGCTTCTGCGTTCGGCCTCGGCCAACGCGAAGGAGCAAAAATTAAATCCGGAGCAGCTGGTGATTAAATCGGTTTTGGTGGACAAGGGCCAGATGCTCAAGAGATCATTGCCCCGGGCCCAGGGCCGAGCCACCCCGATCCAGAAAAAAAGAAGCCACGTGATCATAACAGTGGTCGAAGCGGAAAAACCGCTCGTGTCCCGTTTCGTCTTCCCCCAGAAGGCCAAGACGAAGGACAAACACGTTTCAGAAGACAAGAAGCCGAAATCCTTGAGAAAGGAAGAAACCACCAAAGTGGAAAAACAGCCGGGCTTCGTAAAAAGGGTTTTTCGGAGAAAAGCCATTTAATCAACATGGGAAGGAGAATTAAACCAAATTCATTTCGCTTGGGAATCACCAAGGACTGGCAGTCTCGCTGGTTTGCCGACCGGAAAAATTCCCCCATCTGGCTCGCGGAAGACGAAAGAGTAAGAGGGGTGATTATGAAAAAAATCAGCCAGGCTGGAATTGCTCAGCTTGAGACCGAGCGAACGCCGGACAAATACCGGATTTTCATCAAAGCCAGCCGACCGGGACTCATCATCGGCCGGGGCGGAAAAGGGGTCGAGGATTTGACCAAGGCGATTGAAAAGGTTATGAAAACGAAGGTCGCCTTAAGCGTGAACGTGGAAGAGCTCAAAAGGACGGAGGTTTCGGCTCCCGTCGTGGCTCAAGGTATCGCTTCGGATCTGGAACGCCGGTTCAAGTTCCGCCGAACCATCAAGAAATCTCTCGAGAACGTTTCCCAGAACCGCGACGTCAAAGGCGTCAAAATAATGGTTTCGGGCCGATTGGACGGAGCGGAAATCTCCCGCTCCGAATTCCTGACTTTCGGCAAACTTCCCTTATCAAGCCTTCGGGCGAATATCGATTATGGCGAAGCGACTGCCTTTACCACCTACGGAACGGTCGGCATCAAGGTCTGGATTTATAAGGGTGAAATCTTTGACCGTTAATCGCTTCCATGCTTATTCCCAAAAAAGTTAAACATCGCAAATGGCAGAAGGGTCGGTCAAGGAAGCGCCTGACTGAAACTCGGGGCCATGAACTGGCTTTCGGCGATTTCGGCCTTAAGGCGCTTGAGTCGGCCTGGCTCACCTCGGCTCAAATCGAAGCGGCCCGACGGACCATCACCAATTTTATCAAGCGGGAAGGCAAACTCTGGATTCGGATTTTTCCGGACAAGCCGGTGACCGAGCGCCCGCCGGAAGTCACCATGGGCGGTGGCAAAGGCGCGGTCGATCATTATGTTTTTCCGGTAAAGCCCGGAAGGATTATTTTCGAGATGGCTGGCATAAAGACGGAAACGGCCGATCAGGCCCTGAGGTTGGCTGGCCACAAGCTTCCTTTTAAGACGCGAATCGTGACCAAGGAAAATATTTAAACCATGAAAAAAAGCGATTTGAAAGATCTGAAGAGCAAGAGCTCAAGCGAATTGGAAAAAAATCTGACGGAGGCCAGGGAAAAACTCCGGACGCTTATTTTTCAAAGGCCGACGAACGAACTTAAAAATCCGCGCGAGTTAGGTAGTCTAAGGAAAAAGATCGCTAGGATTTTAACCATTCTTCACGAATAAAATGCAAAATAATACCACGAATAAAAGAAGGCTGGAGGGAGTGGTGGTTTCTGACAAAATGACGAAAACGGCGGTGGTGGAGGTGGTGAGAACAAAAAGCCATCCAAAATACCGGAAGTTTTTGAAAATTAGTTCCCGGTTCAAAGCGCAAAACGAAAACAATGAATACAAAACCGGCGAAAAAGTGATTATTGAAGAAACCAGGCCCTTATCCAAGGAGAAAAAATGGAGAATCGTGGGCCGCTCGGGCACCCAAGCTGCAACCGATAATAATAAACCAGCATGATACAAGAGCGATCAATTTTAAAAGTAGCCGATAATTCCGGTGCTAAGATAGTCCGGTGTTTCAGGGTTTTGGGCGGTCGTCGACGCTACGCTTCGATTGGCGATCTGATTGTGGCTTCCGTCCAAACGGCCGAGCCGCGGAAAGCCCTGAAAAAGAAGGACATCGTGAGAGCGGTCATCGTTCGTTCCCGGTCTCCGCTTCGCCGGAAAGACGGCAGTTACGTGCGTTTTGATGAAAACGCGGTAGTGATCGTCGAGAAGCGTGAACCAAAAGCCACCAGGGTTTTTGGTCCGGTGCCGCGGGAGTTGAGGGAAAAAGGCTACGATAAAATCGTCTCATTAGCCGAAGAAATCGTTTGAAATGAATATCAAGAAAAGCGACAGCGTTTATATCGTTAAGGGCAAAGACGCCGGCCAAACTGGCAAGGTTCTTAAGGTTTTTCCGAAGGAAGGAAAGGTAAGGCTGGACGGGCTTAACGTGATGAAAAAAGCCAGGCGGCCGCGGCGGGAAGGGGAGCACGGCGAGATGGTTTCTCTCGCGATGCCGATTAGGGTGGAAAACGTGAGATTGGTCTGCCCGGCCTGCCATAAGCCGACAAGAATCGGCCTGCGCGCGGCGGGTCAAGTCAAAGAAAGATATTGTAAAAAATGCCAAGCTACAATTTAAAAAAAATTATAATTTCCATCGGCGTCGGCAAATTGAGGACCAACGCTCAGTTTGAGGAAAAAGTCCTGCCGGCTATTATGAAGGATTTGAGCCTTATAAGCGGCCAGAAACCGGCTCCGAGACGGGCTAAGAAATCCATTGCCGGATTTAAGGTAAGACAGGGAGAGGTTGTCGGCTTGATGGTCACTTTAAGGGGCCGGCGGATGAATGACTTCCTGAACCGGCTGATTAACGTGGTGTTGCCCCGACTGCGGGATTTTCGGGGAATTGATTTGAAAAACATTGATCTTTCTGGTAACCTCTCCCTGGGAATAAAGGAAAGCGCTCTTTTTCCGGAGATTGACCAAGAGGCCAATCGGGTTAATTTTGGCGTGGAAGTGACACTCGTTTCCACCGTCAAGAATAAGAAGGAGGGAGAAGAGTTTTACCGCTCTCTTAATTTTCCTTTTAAGAAACAAAATGGCTAAAAAGTCGGTCATCGCCCGGTCTCAAAAGACGCCAAAATACAAGAGCCGTAAGGTCTCTCGTTGCTTTCGTTGCGGCCGGAAACGGGGCTACTTGAGGGATTTTGATATCTGCCGCATTTGCTTCCGAGAGTTAGCCAGTACCGGCCGAATTCCGGGAGTGAAAAAAGCCAGTTGGTAATCACATGCATTTAGATGTTTTAAATCGAATTGAAAACGCCTTGGCCAGAAAACGGGAAAAGATAAAAGTGCCTTACTCCCGTTTCGATTTGGCCGTCCTTGAAGCGCTGGAACGCCGCGGCTATTTGGAGTCGGTGGCAAGGAAGGGCAAGGGCGTCAAAAAAATAATTGAAATCAAACTAAAGTATGCTAACGGCGATCCGGCCATTGTGGGCCTCAAATTCATCTCCCGACCTTCACGAAGGGTTTACATTGGCTATCAAGATTTAAGAAAATCCCATTCCGGCTACGGCCACTTCATTCTTTCAACTCCCTCGGGCGTGAAGGATGGTTATCAGGCCCGGAAGGAAAAGGTTGGCGGCGAACTATTATTTGAAGTGTGGTAATATCTCCAAAATGTCCAAAATAGGTAAAAACCCAATCGAGATTCCGGCCGGCATAACGGCGACCCTTACGGAAAACGAATTGAAAATCAAGGGTCCGAATGGCGAAGCCACCCTTCCTATTTTGAAGGGTCTTTCCGTTAAGCTTGAGGAGGGAAAGCTAATTTTCTCGCCGGAAGACAAAACCAAACAAACCCGGAGCAACTGGGGAACGATGCGGGCTCTGACCGCGAACGCCGTGAAGGGCGCGGCCCAGGATTTCGGCCGCGAGCTGATTATTGAGGGAGTCGGCTATCGAGCCGAGGTTTCGGATCAGGTTTTAATCTTAAGCCTTGGTTATTCCCACAAGATAAACTTCCCGATTCCCGCCGGAATAAAAATCCTGGTGGAGAAAAATACTATTAAAATAGCCGGCGCCGACAAGGAAAGGGTCGGCGAGACGGCTGCTAAAATCCGTCGTTTCCGAAAACCGGAGCCTTACAAAGGAAAGGGCGTGAGATACAGCGACGAGGTAGTAAGGCGAAAGGCCGGCAAGAAAGCGGCCGGAGCCGGCGGCAAATAAACCTAAATGAAAAAAGATCTTAACGCCATTCGGGAAAGAAGGAAGAGAAGGGTGAAGATGAGTCTTAGGGGCAACGGCCCGCGGCTTTCCGTTTTCCGGAGTAATCGCCATCTCTGGGTTCAGTTGATTGACGATCAGGTCGGCCGCACGCTTGTTTCCGCTTCAACCAAGGAATTAGGCAAAGCCAAGGAGACGAAGACTGCTCAAGCGACCGAATTGGGCAAGACTTTTTATAAGAAGGCCAAGACGGCCGGTTTCGAAAGGGCCGTCCTCGACCGAGGCGGTTACAAGTATCACGGCCGGCTGAAAGCCCTGGTTGAATCGCTGCGCCAGAACGGTTTTAAAATCTAATGAGAGAAATTCCCAAAAAAGACAATTTTAACGAAGAGGTAATTGATTTGCGCCGGGTGACCCGCGTGGTAGCCGGCGGCAAAAGATTCCGTTTCAGGGCCACGGTAATCGTGGGCGATGGCAAGGGCCGGATAGGCGTCGGAGTGGCTAAGGGAGCCGACGTTCAGCAAGCCGTCGCCAAAAGCAAGGCTAAAGCCAAAAAAAGGCTTATTAAGGTCAAGACCAAGGACCGAACCCTGCCCCACGAAGTGGAAGCTAAATTCAGCGCCGCCCGGGTGATTTTAAAGCCGGCTAAATTAGGCCACGGCTTAGTGGCCGGCGGATCGGTAAGAACGGTTTTAAAAATGGCCGGCATTCAAGACGCGACTGCCAAGTGCTTGGGTTCAACCACCAATAAACTTACGAACGCGATGGCTACCATCGCCGCTTTGAAGAAATTGAAGATCAAAAATTAATATTTAACATGCAACTTCACGAGCTTCAGCCCCTTAATTCCTTAAAAAAAAGCAAACGCATCGGTCGTGGCGGCCGCCGAGGCATTTTTTCCGGTCGCGGCGTGAAAGGTCAAAAATCTCGGGCCGGTCATCGCATCAGGCCGGCGGAGCGAGACTTGATTCAGCACCTTCCCAAACTACGGGGAGCCGGAAATAAAGGACGGGCCGTGAGAAGCAAGAAGAAGTTTTAATGAACAAGCTATCCCTCCTTTTCAAAGATCGGGATTTGCGGAACCGAATGATGGTGCTCGCGATCATTCTTGTCGTTTTTCGGCTTTTAGCCAACATTCCGATTCCCGGCGTTGACGCGGCCGCTCTTCAAAATTTTTTGAACGGCAATCAGTTTTTTGGCCTCTTTAATGTTTTTTCTGGCGGTTCACTCTCTACCCTTTCCATCGCTATGTTGGGTTTGGGGCCCTACATCACCGCTACCATCATCATGCAGCTTTTAATGATGGTGTTCCCGAGTCTCAAAGCCCTTTATTACGAAGAAGGATCGATGGGTCGGGCCAAATTCAATCGTTATTCCAATTATTTGACAGTGCCATTGGCGGTGCTCCAGGGTTTCGGTTTTTTAAAGCTTTTGGCCAGCCAGAATGTTTTGGCGCTGACGCCCGTGACCACGCTCATAAGCGTCTTTACCATCACGGCCGGAGCGATGGTGATGGTCTGGCTTGGGGGGATTGTTTCCGAACAGAAAATGGGGAACGGCGTTTCCTTTCTTATCTTCGCGGGCATTATCAGTCGCTTTCCCCAGAGTTTAATCGAGGCTTATAAAACTTACACGCCGGGATCCCTGCCGACTTATTTGGTTTTTATTCTCTTGGCCTTGGTGGTTATCGCGGGCGTCGTGATCGTGAACGAAGCCGAGCGGCGCATCACCGTCTCTTACGCCAAACAAATCAGGGGCAATAAGGTTTACGGCGGCGTTTCAAGCTATCTTCCCATCCGGGTAAACCAGGCCGGAGTGATCCCTATAATTTTTGCCATCTCGGTCCTGCTTTTTCCCCAATTCTTAAGTCAGATGGTTTCGGCCTTCAACGTAAACATCGGCGCCTCTTTGAATAACTGGGTGACTTGGTTTTTAAACAATCAGATTATCTATGGGTTGGTCTATTTTCTCCTGGTTTTTGTTTTTACTTATTTTTATACGGCCATCACCTTCGATCCCCAAGAGATATCCAAGAATCTTCAACGCGGCGGCGGTTTCGTTCCGGGTATCCGGCCGGGCGAACCGACGGCCCAATTTTTGACTAAAATCGTAAACCAAATCACCCTTTTCGGCGCCATCTTTTTGAGCGTGATCGCGGTCTTGCCCATCGCTACTCAATTCATCACCAAAACCCAGACGCTCACCGTTGGCGGAACCGCCTTGCTTATCGTGGTCGCTGTAGCCTTGGACACGGCTAAGCAGATTGATTCTCAGCTTACCGTCCGGCAGTACGAAAAGGCCTAACCCCGGCCCCTAAGCCGTCTTTCCCCGCTCCCGTTGCGGCTTCGGCGTTGCGGCTGTAATATGATCGTAACTTCTTCGCCGTGTCCGCGAATACGGGAGAATCTCTCCCGAGGCGGCTTGAAGATATTCTGAAATGAGACCCAGAGTCATTATTATTTTCGGCGCTCCCGGAGCGGGCAAGAGCCTTCAGGCTGGCCGGCTTGCCAACAAATTCAATTTTTTTCACCTGGAAGCCAGCCGTTGGTTCGAAAATTTACTCAGGGACCCGAAGAGCCGAACGGATCCTCTTTTAAAAAAAGAGAGAAAACTTTATCTCGAGGGGGAACTTTTAACTCCGTCTTTCGTTTTGCGGGCTATAAAAAAAGAAATCCAAAAAGTAGCCAGGTTGGGATTCGATTTGATTTTAAGCGGCTCCCCGAGGACGCTTTACGAAGAGGAGGGACTTATGCCGTTTCTGGAGAAGCTTTATGGCCGCCGCTCGATTTCCATTATTCTTCTCGACGTTCCTGTGGCTGTCTCTCTAAAGCGGAACGGAGCTCGGCTGATCTGCTCGGTCTGCGGAGCGAACCCGATTAACTTCCCGCCTCAAAACCCCTGTCCGATTTGCGGGGGAAAATTAGGCGAGCGGCCACTCGACAAACCCGAGGTGATTAAAATCAGGCTTGGAGAATATGAAAAACGGACCAAACCGATTTTCGAAGATTTAAAAAAGCGGGGCTATAAATTCATAAGAATCGACGGCCGACCGGCGCCCTTTATGGTTTTTCAAACCATCGCTAAAAAATTGGGTTTGAAATAATGTCGGCCTTCGTGAAATCTCCGGCTGATATCGCGCTTTTGAAAAAATCGGGCAAAATTTTGGCCAAAGTTTTAGCTAAACTAAAAACCAGGGTCGGAATCGGGATCGACCTCTTAACGCTCGAAGAGTTAGCGAAAAGTCTGATTAAAGAGGCGGGAGCCAGTCCGGCCTTCCTGGGCTATCGGCCGGAAGGAGCCCGCTTCGCTTATCCTTATGCCATTTGCGCTTCCTTAAACGAAGCGGCTGTCCACGGCAAGCCTTTTTCCTACAGGCTTAAATCCGGCGACATTTTAAAACTTGATTTGGGAGTGGATTTCAAAGGAATGATTACCGATACGGCGGTGACGATTGGCGTGGGCGAAATTTCACGCGAGGCCAAACGGCTCTTGAGAGCAACCGAGAAAGCCCTGTCTGAAGGGATCAAGGCGGCCAAGCCGGGCCGAACGGTGGGCGACATAGGCTACGCGATCCAAAAAGCGGCTCGACAGGGAAAAATCTCCATCATTCCGGCCTTAACCGGCCACGGAGTCGGCCGCGAGCTTCACGAGGACCCGGTGATTTATAATTATGGCGAGCGTGGAGAAGGAGAAAGGCTGGTTGAAGGAATGGTGCTGGCCATTGAGCCGATCACCTGCCTTGGCTCCGGGAAAATTATTCAAGCCAGGGACGAAAGCTATGTGACGGCCGACCAAAGCCTGGCCGCCCACTTTGAGCACACGATTTTGATTACCAAAAAGGGAAATGAAATTCTGACCAAATGAAGATTTCTGTGGGCGCGGTCAGAACGCAATCGCTAACACAGAAATCCCGATAATCCCGTTCGAGTTTCGCATTAAGCCACCGTTGCCGCGCTATGCGCGGACGATCACGCACCAAGATGCCCTCGGCCGGATTATCCATTCCGCTCCTTAGCCGGAAGGCGTATAATGCAATCAATGGCCAAGAAAAGTAAATCTAACAATCAGATCGTTGTTTACCAAGCGAAGTCAGGGGCACTAGCGTTGCGTAAGGATATTCAGAAGGCGACGATTTGGGCTACTCAAGCCGAGATGGCCAAGATTTTTGATGTGACGCCGCAGAACATAACACGTCATTTGCGCAACATTTTCAAAGATGGCGAGCTGGATGCCCGTTCAACTTGTAAGGAATACTTACAAGTTAAAAAGGAAGGTGGCCGGGAAATTAAACGCAAAGTGATAGTCTATAATATCGATGCGATGATCGCGGTAGGATACCGTATCAATTCTGTCGTCGGTACGAAATTCCGCCAGTGGGCCACGAAAACCCTCCGGCAATATATTGTCGATGGGTATGCCATCAATCGAGATCGCATCGCCGCAAATTACGCACAATTTTTGGAAGCGGTCGAGCGAGTGAAGCGGCTATTGCCAGCGGGTACGCCCGTTGATACGCAGAGCGTCTTGGAACTCGTGAATGCTTTTGCGGATACGTGGCTTTCGCTTGATGCGTATGATAAAGGAAAATTAGCAGCAAAAGGCGTGACGAAAAAGCGCGTTGCGCTTACGGCTGAAAAACTGAAAAAGAATTTGGCGAAATTCAAAGCCGCCCTCGCAGAAAAGGGCGAGGCTTCGGAACATTTCGGCGTTGAACGAAATGCCGAAACAGTCGAAGGAATTGTTGGCAATGTGATGCAATCGTTTGCCGGTAAAGAATTATATGAAACTGCGGAAGAAAAAGCGGCCCACCTTTTATATTTCATGGTGAAAAATCATCCGTTCGTAGATGGCAATAAACGAAGTGGTGCATATGCGTTCGTGTGGTTCTTGCGCCAAGCGAGTATTTTGCATAGCGACAGATTGACTCCGCCTGCGCTTACCGCGCTTACCCTCCTTGTTGCAGAAAGCGATCCGAAGGACAAAGAAAAACTGGTAGCATTGATAATATTATTGGTTACCCATGGCTAAAATTTCTCTTGGCATCGTCGGCCTGCCCAACGTCGGCAAGTCGACTTTATTTAAGATCATAACCGGTCTGGAAATCAATGTGGCCAATTATCCCTTCGCGACGATTGATCCGAATGTCGGCGTGGTAGCCGTGCCCGACGCTCGGCTCGAGAAACTTTCCGAACTGAGTCGCTCGAAAAAGATTATTCCGGCCGTGGTCGAGTTTTACGATATCGCGGGACTCGTCAGGGGAGCGCATGCGGGCGAAGGCTTGGGAAACCAGTTTCTGTCGCATATCGCCGAAGTGAACACCATCTGCCACGTGGTGAGGATTTTCAAATCTCCGGAAATCATTCATGTGGAACAAGCCGTCGATCCCTTGAGAGATTTGGAGATTGTGAATACCGAATTGATTTTAAGGGACCTGGAAAGAGTCGGCCGCCGGCGGGAGAAGCTTGAAAGCGAAGCGCGGAGCGGCGACAAAACCAAGATTGAAGACTTGACGGAAATCAAAAAAACGGAGGCGATTTTAAGTCGGGGAAAACTGGCCTCCGCCCTGGAGACGGAAACGCTCGAAAACGGAGCCGTGAAGGAGCTTCGGCTTTTGACGGCCAAACCCCAGATTTGCCTTTTGAACGGTCGGGAAGAAGAAGCGACGAACGAACTGAAAGAAAAGATAGTGTCTCTGGGCGGAGAATTCGTAATCGTCGATCTCGCCGCCGAAAAAGACGTTTCCCTGTTGATCGTCAAGGCCTACGGACTACTCCGGCTTATGAGTTTTTTTACGACCGGTGAAGACGAGACGCGTGCCTGGACGATAAGAAAGGGCGCCAAAGCCCCGGAGGCGGCCGGCGTGATCCATACCGACTTCCAGAAAAAATTCATTCGGGCCGAAGTGATCGGCTGGGAAAAACTTCTCGAGGCCGGCGGCTGGAACGAGGCCAAAAAGAAGGGCTGGCTAAGACTTGAGGGCAAGGACTACGTGGTTCAGGACGGCAACGTTTTGGAAATCCGGCACGGCTAATATTTAATTGTCAGAATATATTTTTTGCTCGATAATTCAACGGTTGTCTTATTAGGACTAACTGAATGAAAATAATTTTAGCGACGGAATCTTTTTATCCTCTCATCTCCGGCGTTTCCGTTTCAACGGCCCTTTTGGCGGAGAAATTAGCCGAAAACGGCCACGAGGTTCTGGTTGTAACGCCCTCGGATAATTTTTCGAGGAGTCTAACGGAACACTCGACACTCAAAAATCTTAAGATCTACCGCTTGCGTTCCTTGCCCAACCCCTTCCGGTCCGATTCGAGAATCGCCATCCTGATCCAGAAGAAGGTGGAAGAAATTATGAACGGTTTTAAGCCGGATGTGGTTCATCTCCAGGATCCGGCCGAAATCGGCGAGGCCGTTTTAAAAGAGGCCAAAAAAGTCGGCGTGCCGGTTGTAATCACTAACCACTTTTCTTTGGAATCGGTTACCGCCTATCTCCGCCACCTCGGCTTCCTTGAGAAAATCGTGCCCGTTTTTCTGCTCCGGCGCTTCAAGCGGATTTATAACCAGTGCGAATGTGTGATCACGCCGACAAGGGTGGTGGCTCAGGTGGTTAAGTCGTGGGGCGTTGCGGTGCCCGTCAGGGTTATTCCGAACGGCGTTGATATTAATCGATTTCACCCCCAGGATCCGGACCCGGAGATCTTTGCGCGATACAACCTTTCGCCGACCAAACCAGTCGTCCTTTACGTCGGCCGGCTCGATCACGACAAATCTCCCGAAACGCTCTTTTACGCCGTCTCCCGCCTGAAACAGAAGGGTTTCGAAGCGGACTTGGCTATTCTCGGCCGAGGCGATCTTTCGGAGGTTTGCCGCGAATTAGCCAAAGAATTGGACATCGAAGACAGGGTCAAGTTTTTGGGCGCCCTACCCCACGAGTCGCCCGACCTGCCGAAAATCTATCGGCTGGCCAAGGTTTTCCTCATTCCTTCGATTGAGACCCAAAGTCTCGCCGTCCTTGAAGCCTTGGCGACCGGTTTGCCGATAGTGGGTGTCGATGCTGGCGCCTTGGCTGAAATCATAACGCCAGGCAAAAACGGTTTTCTTTTCCCGCTGGCCGATACCGAAGCCATCGCCGACTTGGTTTCCGATCTGTTAACCAAACCAGACTTGGCCGCAGAGATGAAAAAGAATAACATAGAGTTAGCTGCCCGTTTTTCATTGGAGAAAGTCTCTCGGGAGATGATCGGTCTCTATACCGAGATGGCGGCTAAAAATAAGCCGCATGCATAATAATCTTTGGCTCCCCGTTTTTTATCTAAGTCTTCATCACTACGGCCATTTTGGTTCGTTTTTTTTGGTAGCTCTTGAGAGTTTGGGCGTGCCCTTCTTGAGCGATCTCGGCTATCTCTTGGCCGCTTCGCTTACCTTGAATTGGTCAAGTTATATTTTTTCGATTGGCGCCCTAACCTTGGGAAGCGTTACAGGGAGCGCCCTGGCTTATCTTCTGGGCCGCGGCGGGGGAGAGTGGCTCCGAAACTTCATCGGCCAGCGGCCGAGCTTCAAAAAAGCCCACGGATTTTTCATGCGTTGGTATCAAAGATACGGCTCGCTCACCGTTTTCGGCTCGCGGTTCGTCGGTTACGTCAGACCCTGGTCTTCCTATACTGCCGGCTTTTCGGAGTTTTCCTTCCCGCTTTTCTTAGGTTGGACGTTTTTGGGATCGGCGATATTTAATTCCCTGGCTGTTATTTTCTATATTTTTCTGGTGGACACTTGGCGCGGCCGGCGCTTCTATCACATCCACGACAACTTGCTCTTCGTTCTCGCCGGACTTATCTTGGCTATAATAGTATTTATTTATCTCTTGAGGGGAAAAAGTCGGAAGATAGTTCAATCTCCAGAAAAATAACATTCTAATGAATTTAGTCGAAGAATTAAAGAAGATAATTAAGGGCGATGTCTTGAGCGACGAAGGAACGCTTGCAGATTACAGTCACGACGCGAGCCTTTTCGAGCTTAAGCCCCAGGTGGTGGTTTGTCCCAAGGACATCGATGATTTGAAATCTCTGGTCAAATTTGTCACTGAACACAAAAAAGAAATGCCCGATCTTTCCCTGACCGGCCGGTCGGGCGGAACGGATATGGGCGGGGGCTCCTTGGGCGACTCGATTATCGTTTCCTTCGGCAAGTATTTTAACCACCTCGGCCAGGTTCGGGGCGACGAAATTTCGACCGAGCCCGGCGTCTATTACCGGGATTTCGAAAAGGAAACTCTGAAAGCCGGATTGATTATGCCGTCTTATCCGGCTTCCCGGGAAATTTGCGCCATGGGCGGGATAGTCAACAATAATTCGGGCGGCGAGAAATCGCTTAATTATGGAAAAACGGAAAAGTATGTGAAGTCGTTAAAAGTTGTTTTAAGCGACGGCAACGAGTGTATACTCGAAGCTCAAGACGCGGAGGGACTAAAGAATAAAATAGCCCTTGAGACGCTCGAAGGGGAGATTTATCGGAAAATGTACGATCTGATTTCCCAAAATTATGACTTACTCCAGGCAGCCAAGCCTAAGGTTTCTAAAAATTCGGCTGGCTATTATCTCTGGAACGTCTGGGACAAAGAGAAGAAGGTTTTTGACCTAACTAAGCTTTTTACGGGCGCCCAAGGGACGCTGGGACTCTTAGCCGCAGCCACCCTGAAGCTTGTGCCAGCCGAGAAGTATTCAGCGCTTACCATCGCCTTTTTAAACGATACCTCCTTGATTCCTGAAATTGTAAACACCGTCCTGCCTCATCGGCCGGAAAGCTTCGAGGGTTATGACGACAATACCTTGCGGCTGGCGATCAAATTCTTTCCCTCTTTCGCTAAATTAATGGGCGCGAGAAATATCATTTCTTTAAGCTGGCAGTTTCTGCCGGAGTTCTGGATGTTTATAAAGGGCGGCATCCCGAAGCTTATTCTGCAGATTGAATTTGCCGGAAACGATCAAGCCGAAGTGCGGCGCCAAGCCGAAGCAATTGCCAAAGAGCTCGAGGCTAAATTCAAACTCGCGGCCAAAGTAGCGGAGTCGGATAAGGAAATCAGAAAGTATTGGCTCATCCGGCGCGAGAGCTTTAATCTCCTGCGGCACAAGATTAAGGACAAGCACACCGCGCCTTTCATCGATGATATCATCGTGCCGCCGGCCAGGTTGGGCGAATTTCTGCCGGAACTAAACAAAATCCTAGCCGATTATCCGCGGTTGATTTATACCATTGCCGGTCACATCGGCGACGGAAATTTTCACATCATCCCCCTGATGAATTTGGAAAATCCCAAAGATCGGGAAATCATCGGCCTTCTGGGCCCGAGGGTTTATGAATTGGTTTTAAAGTACGGCGGGTCGATTACGGCCGAGCATAACGACGGCTTGGTCCGTAGCCCGTATCTCAGGGAAATGTACGGCGACAAGGTTTATGCGCTTTTCGAGGAAACCAAGAGGATTTTCGATCCCCAGGACATCTTTAATCCCAGGAAAAAAGTGGGGGGCAATTTTGAGTTCTCCGCCGCCCATATCCGGAAGAATTTTTAAACCGATTAGGTTAACCCATACGGGGCCTCACTCTTTTTACGAGGCTTATTTTAAAAGTATAATCGGATTATGGATATCCACTGGACTCAGCACGCCCGATTCAAAATGAACTACTACCGGCTTTCGGAATCCAGGGTAAAAAGGGTGATAAACGTCCCTCAAAGGATTGAGGAGGGGATCGCCGAGCGCACCATCGCAATGATGCAATCTTCCGTCGGCGCCAAGAACCCTTACGAAATTTGGGTGATGATCCAGGAGACCGCCGCCGGCGCGGCTCGAAACGAAAAGGAAAAAGTCTTGGAAAAATTGGGCTTGAAACCCAAAAAAATAAAAGTAATCTCGGCCTGGCGTTATCCCGGGCGGACCAAACCCGGCCAGCCGTTGCCGCCGGAAATCTTGGCCGAAATCAGCGAGGCGTTATAGGCAACAAATAAACTCCAAGATTATACTCTTTCACGATCGTGAGTTAGTATAATAATTTCTTACCGACCATTGCTTCTTGGGTCTTTTCAGACTATAATGGCTGACCATCACCCTTATGGACAAAGCGGGGGCGATTTCGGTGTTTATGGAATTTAAATTAGTCACAAACAAAAAACCGGCCGGCGACCAGCCGAAAGCAATTAAAGCGCTTGCCGCCGGCCTGAAGGAAAAATACCGGGAACAAACTCTCCTCGGCGTCACCGGTTCTGGCAAAACCTACACCGTGGCCAATGTTATTGCCGAAATCAAACGGCCGACTTTGGTGATCGCTCATAATAAAACGCTGGCCGCTCAGTTATGCAACGAGTTCCGGGAGCTTTTCCCGGAAAATGCCGTCCATTATTTCGTTTCCTATTACGATTATTACCAGCCGGAAGCCTACCTACCCTCAAGCGATACCTATATAGACAAGGAGGCGATGATCAATGACGAGATTGATCGCTTAAGACACGCGGCCACCACCTCACTCCTTACCCGGCGCGACGTCATCGTAGTGGCTTCCGTTTCCTGCATCTACGGCTTGGGCGCGCCCGAAGTTTACGCCGAACGGATTCTTCATCTTAAAACCGGATCGAAAATCGAGCGGAAAGACCTGCTTAAAAAATTGGTGGAAATCCATTTCACCCGGACGACCTCCGGACTGAAGCGG
>DATKRQ010000067.1:0-7475 GCA_035532135.1 Candidatus Tyrphobacter sp. | reverse complement strand
GCTTCAAACCTACGATCTCCACTTCCTCGTTCACCTTAACCTTGCCTCTTTCAATCTTCCCGGTCACCACCGTGCCTCGGCCTTCGATTGAAAAAACGTCTTCGATCGGCATAAGGAAGGGCTTATCCACGTCGCGCTTCGGCTCGGGGATGTATTCGTCGAGATACTTAACCAATTCGAGAATCGGTTTAGCCGCTTCGTCGTCGGCCGATTTGGCCTCCAGAGCCTTGAGGGCCGAGCCTCTCACTACCGGAATTTCGTCTCCCGGAAAATCATATTTTTTCAAAAGCTCGCGCACTTCGGCTTCCACGAGGTCAATCAGCTCCTTGTCGTCCACCATATCCACCTTGTTCAAGAAGACGACGATGGCCGGCACGCCGACTTGTCTCGCCAAAAGGACGTGCTCTCTCGTTTGAGGCATCGGGCCGTCGGCGGCGGAAACCACCAAAATGGCGCCGTCCATCTGGGCCGCCCCGGTGATCATGTTTTTGATATAGTCGGCATGGCCGGGAGCGTCGATGTGGGCGTAATGCCGCTTCTCGCTCTCGTACTCAGAGTGATGGAGGGCAATCGTAATGCCCCGCGCCTTTTCTTCCGGTGCGCTGTCAATCTGAGAAACCGACTCTTCCTTTTTCGCCCAACCCTTCAGATGGAGGACGTGGGTGATGGCCGCGGTCAAGGTTGTCTTGCCGTGATCGATATGGCCAATGGTGCCGACGTTCAAGTGCGGCTTCGATCGATCAAATTTTTCTTTTTCTGCCATGACTTTCTTCTTAAAAATTATTCGAAGTTTTAAAAACCTCTTATTTCGACTGTTTTAGTTTAGTGGTTGCTCGATTTTCTGTCAATACGCCCTATTTTTTGCCTTCGATAATTAAAGGCTCGAGACTCTTGGGCACCTCTTCGTATTTTTCGAACTCCATAGTGAAAGAGCCCCGACCCTGAGTGATGGAACGAAGCTTGGTGGCATAGCCGAACATTTCGGACAGGGGAATATAGCTATCAATCACCTTTACCGAACCGCGATCGCCCATCGCCTCAATCCGGCCCCGCTTGGAAGAAATGTCCCCCGTCACGTCCCCCAAGAAATCGGGCGGCGTCAAAACCTGAACCTTCATTATCGGCTCGAGCAAGATCGGCTTGGCGTTTCTCGCGGCCTCTTGAAAAGCCATAGCGGCCGCGATTTTGAAAGCGATTTCCGAGGAATCGACTTCATGGTAAGAGCCGTCGTAAAGAGTAACTTTGATATCAACCATCCTAAAGCCGCCGACCACGCCTTTATCGAGTGCTTCCTTCACTCCCTTTTCGACGGCCGGAATGAATTCCTGAGGAATGACGCCGCCCCTGATGGCGTTTACGAATTCAAAGCCTTGGCCGACTTCCATCGGCTCAAGTTTTAGCCGAACGTGGCCATACTGACCGCGGCCGCCGGACTGGCGAATGTATTTTCCTTCCGCCTCGGCCGTGCCTTTAATTGTTTCGCGATAAGCGACTTGGGGGCGGCCGACGTCGGCTTCGACGCTGAATTCCCGGCGCATCCGCTCGACAATCACCTCAAGGTGGAGTTCGCCCATTCCGGAGATAATCGTCTCGCCCGTTTCCGGATCGCCGCTTACCCGAAAAGTTGGATCTTCCTCACCCAGCCGATGCAAAGCCATACCCATCTTTTCCTGGTCGGCTTTGGTCTTGGGACTGATGCGCTGGCTGATTACCGGCTCGGGAAATTCGATTTTTTCCAAAACGATAGGCTGATCGGCCTGGGTCAGGGTGTCGCCGGTCGTCGTATCCTTTAAGCCGACCAAGGCGCCGATTTCCCCAGTCCTGATTTCTTCCAATTCCTCCCGATGGTTGGCGTGCATCTGCAGAATCCGGCCAACCCGCTCCTGATTGTCTTTGGAAACGTTCAAAACATAACTGCCTTTTTTCAGAACGCCGGAATAAACCCGGAAATAAGCGAGACTTCCAACATAAGGATCGGCGGCGATTTTAAAGACCAGCGCGGAAAACGGCGCTTCGTCTTTGGGCTCACGACTCACCTCTTCGTGGCTCTTGGGATCAAGGCCCTTAACCGGCGGCAGGTCCTGAGGCGAAGGCAGTAAGTCAACTACCGCGTCCAAGACAAATTGAACCCCTTTATTTTTAAGAGCCGAGCCGCACATCACGGGTACGATTTCGCCGCTCAGGGTTCCCTTGCGCAAGCCAATTTTCAATTCTTCGGGGGTCATTTCTTTGCCCTCAAGATATTTTTCGGTCAAAGCCGAGTCCCCTTCAGCAATCCGCTCAATCAGCTTTTCCCGAGCTTTCTTAGTTGCTTCTTTTAGGCCGTCGGGAACCGGAACTTCCTCGATTTTTTCCCCGTGCTCGCCCGCGAAGTGATAGGCCTTGTTCTCCAAAATATTTATCACGCCCTCGAATTCCGACTCGGCGCCGATCGGCAATTGAATCGGCATCGCTTTGGGAGTGAGTCTGTCCCTGATTGAAGCCAAGCTTTTTTCAAAATTGGCTCCCAGCCGATCAAGTTTATTGATAAAACAAATGCGGGGAACTTCATATTCGTCAGCGTAACGCCAATTAGTCTCGGACTGGGGTTCCACTCCGGCCACGCCGTCGAAAACGACGACCGCTCCATCCAGAACCCGAAGCGAACGCTTGACCTCGACCGTGAAGTCGATGTGGCCGGGCGTGTCGATAAGATTGATGCGGTGCTCGAAATCCTTGGATCCTTTGGCGTAGGTGGGAATCCAAAAGACCGTAGTCGCGGCTGAAGTAATGGTGATACCCCGCTCCCGTTCCTGCTCCATCCAGTCCATTACCGCTTCGCCTTCGTGAACCTCCCCGATCTTGTGGGAAATTCCGGTATAAAAAAGAATCCGTTCGGAGACGGTCGTTTTGCCGGCGTCAATGTGGGCGATAATCCCGATATTCCTTAATTTTTGGAGAGGATAAGAACGAGGCATGATGAGTCAAGGCGCTCCGGCGATTAACGGGCAAAGTGGGCGAAAGCTCTGTTGGCCTCGGCCATGCGGTGAATATCCTGTTTTTTCTTGATGGCCGTGCCTTCGTTCTTATAGGCCGCCATGAGTTCTTCGGCCAATTTTTGGGCCATGGATTTGCCTTTTTTGGCTCGGGCGGCTTCGATAATCCACCGGCTGGCCAGCATGAATTTCCGTTCCGGCCGGACCTCTCTCGGCACCTGATAGTTCGCGCCGCCGACCCGGCGAGAAGCGACCTCAACCTGAGGTGAAGAATTCTCGAGCGCTTTTTCGAAAACCTCCAAGGGATTGAGTTTCAGGTTGCGCTCAATGTTTTCCAAAGCAATATAAAAAACTTTTTCAGCCGCCGTTTTCCGGCCACCGGACATTAAATAATTAATGAAGCGGCTGACGGTCACGTTTTCATAAACGGGATCCGCCTTCCTTACTCGTTTGGGTGCTTTCTTTCTTCTCATTTATTTTTCTTTTTCGCTCCGTACTTGGATCTTTGCTGTTTGCGATTGGAGACGCCGGCCGCGTCCAAAACGCCCCGGATGATGTGATAGCGGACACCGGGCAAATCCTTGACCCGACCGCCGCGAACCAAAACCACCGAGTGTTCCTGAAGATTATGACCTTCTCCGGGAACGTAAGCCGTCACTTCCTGGCCGTTGGTCAATCTCACCCGGGCCACCTTCCGCAAAGCGGAGTTGGGTTTCTTGGGGGTGGTGGTGAAAACCTTGAGGCAAACGCCGCGCTTAAAAGGCGAGGCTGAGGTGACCGGCTTGTTTTTAATCAAATTGAAATAAAAGCCCAAAGCCGGCGCCTTGCTTTTTTTCACCGTCTTTTTTCTCTTCTTATTTAAGAGTTGATTAATCGTGGGCATAAACGGCTCCTAATATAACAGACTGACCGGCTAGGTGTCAATTAGAGTTATTCTTTTCTTCGCAGGAGAGGGAAAGTGACCGTCTCTCTGATTGGTTTATCCATAAGGACGGCAAAGACTCTTTCGGAAAGGCCGAAGCCGGCCGTGGGCGGCATGCCATGCTCCAGGGCTTCCAAAAAATCCTCATCGAGCCGCTGGGCTTCTTTGTCTCCCCTCTCCCGCAACTTCATCTGTTCCTCGAATCTGGCTCGCTCGTCAACGGGATCGTTGGCTTCGGAAAACCCGTTTCCCAACTCCGTCCCGGCGGCCAGAATCTGGAACCGCTCCACCTTTTCCGGATCGTCGGCTTTCCTTTTGGCCAGAGGCGCCAATTCCGCCGGCTGATCAATCAGGAAAGACGGCTGAATAAGAGTCGGTCTTACTTCCTTTTTGTAAATCAAGTCGATCAAGCGCCCGCGGCCGAGATTTTTTTCCGGAGCCAAACCGATTTTTTGGGCCTTGAGAAAAAGTTCGTCGCGGCTGGTTTTCTTCAAATCGAGGCCTGTCTTTTCCTTAAAAACGGCGTAATAGTCAATTACTTTCCATTTCTTGCCCCAATCCAATTTTTCTCCGCGGAAATAAGTGACCGAGGCGCCGCAAGTCTTCTTAATCACGAATTTATAAAGCCTCTCGACGAAAGCCATTAATTCTTTGTAATCCGCATAGGCCCAATAAAGCTCCATCTGGGTGTAGTCTTGAAGGTGCTCGGCGTCGATGCCTTCGTTTCGAAAAACCCGGCCGATTTCAAAAATCTTTTCAAAGCCCCCGACCAGCAGTTTCTTGAGGGCTATTTCCAGAGAAATCCGAAGATAATAATTGGTGTTTAGGGCGTTGTGATGGGTGATAAACGGTTCGGCGTCGGCTCCGCCGGGCACGGCTTCCAGAACCGGATTTTCTATTTCCAAAAAATCGCTGTTTTTCAGAAACTCCCGGACGGCTCCCCAGAAACGATTTTTTTTGACGAACATTTCTCGAAGTTCCGGATTGGCCAGAAGATCGAGATATCTTTGTCTCAACCGAGTTTCCACGTCGTGAAGGCCGTAGAACTCATCGGGTATCGGCCGAAGGGTCTTGGCGAGAAGAGAAAGTTTCTTTATTTCCAAACTTTTCTCCCCTCTTTTGGTTTTAAAAAGAGGGCCGCTCGCGGCCACGAAGTCTCCCCGGTCGATGTTTTCCCGCCAAAAATCAAAATCCGGCAGGGAATTTTTTTTCAAAACGCCCTGAAGGCGTCCAGTCGAATCTTCCAGATCGACAAAGACCACCCCTCCCTGATCCCTGATTGATTTCAACCGGCCGGCCAGATTGACCGCTTTCCGGCCTTTGGCCAAAGCCGGGAATCTTTTCTGAACTTCAGCCAGAGTCAGATCCCTTCTCGCCCGAGAGGGATACGGATTGAGGCCGCGCGCTTGAAGGCGCTTGAGTTTTTCCTTCCTTTCTTCGATGAATTCGCCGATCATTATTCGATTTTAGTTATCTTATACCGGGCTTCACCGGTCGGCGTCTTAACAACGATGCTGTCCCCCACCTTGTGTCCCAAGAGACCGTTTCCCAGGGGCGATTCGTTGGAAATGAAACCGGCCTCCGGCTTCGTCTCGCTCCGACCGCCGATGAAAAATCTGAACTGCTTTCCCTCCTTGGCCACTTCGACCGTCGAGCCGATGTCGACCGCCGCCGCTTTTTTCGCCGACTCTCTTTTAATGATAACCGAGTTCTTGATAATTTGCTCCAGTTCCTCAATTCTTGATTCCACCCGATTCTGCTCCTCCCGAGCCTCGGCGTATTCGGCGTTTTCAGAAAGATCGCCCAATTCTTTCGCCCGCTTCAAACGTTCGGCCACTTCAAGGCGAGCTTTACTCTTCAGCTGCTCAAGCTCCGTCTTTAATTCTCCAAGCCTCTCTTCGGTCAGATAATACTCCATTATTATTTAGTCCTGTTTTTTACTCTTAATACGCCCCAAGCCAAAGCCAGAAGCGAATCGTCGCGACCTTTTTTATTATTCCGAAAAATTCCATCAAAGAAAACCTCGGGGCTTCGATTTCCGTCTCCACTTCTTTTATTCTGAGCCGAAGCCGGCGCGCCACCGCGAGCGGCTCCGCGAACGAACCCTCCGGCGTAGTTTTAAGCCGGGTGAAAATTGCCCCGGCCGATTTTAGGGAAAAACACTGAAAAGGAGTCAGGGGATCATTAAGCCCGGGGGAAATGAGCCGGGCGATTAAAGAGGCTGTTTTGGCCAAGACTGTCTTCAGGCCACCGGTTTTTTTGTTTTTCCGCCAGACAGTCGCCACGTCGAACCCGTTTTCGATTTGTTCAACAAGCTTCGCGGCCTCGCCGAGTGAAACGGATCGGGAGGGGTCGGCCAACAAAAAAAACCGGCCGTGGGCGGCTTTAATGCTTTCCTTAAGAGCGAGGAGCTGGCTTCCGGCCTCTTCGATAAGGGTCAGGTTTTTGATAAAAGGCGAAAATCGCCGGATCGTCTCTTTGACTAATTGATCGGTCTTGGCCGGAATGATGAAAATTTCGTAAGGCCGGCCCAACCGCGAGAGATGATTGTCAAAATCGATGAGAGTCAGGGGTAAGTGTTTGGTTTCTTTGGTTAGAGGGATGACAATTGAGAGGTTGGGGTCCATTTTATTGTGGCAAGAGAAAATTTAACGCTTCTTCCATTGCGGGGCTCTTCTCGCTTTCCGCAGACCGTATTTCTTCCTTTCCACCACCCGAGGATCGCGGGTAAGATATCCCTTCGCCCTCAGAGCGAGTTTGTGGCCAGATTCCAGCTTCACTAAAGCCCTGGCTAAGCCCAAAGTAATGGCTTCCGCCTGGCCGGTCGGACCGCCGCCTCTGACTTTTACTTCAACCGACGGCTGATTTTTTTCGCTTAAAACAAATAAGGGAGCGACAACTTCCTTAGCCAGACGACTCACGGGAAAATACGACTTCAGAGGCAGGCCGTTCACGATAATTTGGGCTTTCGATTCTTTGGGATAAATCCTCACTCTGGCCGTGGCCGTCTTTCTCCGGCCGATCCCCTCGATATATTCCTTGCGCTCCTTGCCGACCGCTTCAGATTTAGCCATTGTTTTCAAAAGTCATTTTATTCAGCCTTTTTTGGGCCAGCCGGTTTTTGGGCAACATTCCCCGCACCGCTCGGCGAAGAATGTCTTCCGGTTGTTCGGCCAAAACTTTCTCAAATTTCCTTTCCTTGAGATGGCCGACATAGCCGGAATGGCGATAGTAAACTTTGTCCGCCGCTTTGTTGCCGCTTAATTTCACTTCTTTAATGTTTTTAACCACTACTTCATTTTCCCCAACCTCCCGAGGAAGATAAGCGGGACTATCCTTGCCCTGAAGCAAGCGGGCGATTTCGCTGGCTAATCGGCCCAGTGGCTTTCCTTTAGCGTCAAAAGTGTGTTTCATAATTAGACGAATTCAATAATGGCTTTAGCGGCCGCGTCCCGCTTCCTCCGAGAAGCCGTTTTCACGATCCTTAAATAGCCGCCTGGTCGCTTGAGATATCGCGGGCCGATTTCATGATAAAGCTTGTAAGCGGTTTCCTGAGGCAAGGAGCGCAAAAGGAGCCT
>DATKRQ010000066.1:0-3403 GCA_035532135.1 Candidatus Tyrphobacter sp. | reverse complement strand
GATAAGGAGTCGTCGCTTGAAAGATTTTCAAACGTCCACTTGACGGCCGTCAAGGGCGTCCTTAATTGATGGGCGGCCACGGTGACGAAGTCGGTTTCATCGCGAGCCAAGGAAATTTCTTCCGTCCGGTCGCGCACGATTTTGATGAAGCCGACCGTTCGGCCGGCCTCGTCGGTTAATTTGTTGGTGGTCACTCTCAATTCCAACTTCGGCTCTTCGAAAGAAAGATCGACTACCTGGGGGAAAACACCCAGAACCGACCGCTCCACCACCGACGGCGCGAGGGAAGGAAAAATAACCCGAGTAAGAAAGGAATATTTTTTTTCGGTCAGCCTCTCCGGACCGACGCGCTGGCCCAGGACTTCATCGGACTTTAAATTAAAAAGTCTCTCGGCCGTTTCGTTGAAGATGGTGATTTTAAAATCACTGTCGTAGAAGATGACGCCGTCGTTAAGGTTGGAGATGACGTTTTTAAAATATTGACTGTAAAATCGGGCCTCGGACTTCAGGGATGAAAACTTAAAAAGCTGGATTAAGGCGACAAACAACGAGCCGAGAAAAGCCAGGGAAAAAACAAGAACGTTCCCTAAGCCGACGAGGAGGCCGCCTATAACGAAGATAACGGCCGGGGCGACGACTAAGCCGAGCCAACCCCAGATTCCAGGACCCCAAGCCTCCTTTAGTTTTTTAAAAAAATTCATCCGGATTACGTCGTATTATAGCCGATTGATTAGACTGCTGAAACCCATTTCTTGGAAATAGGCCTTGAGCGCTTCTCGGCTTACCGAGACCTTAAGTTCCTCGAGCTTAAGCTCCAGGGGAATATCTCCGCGAAGCTTGGCTAGTTTCTTGGAGAGAAGCGCCTGGGATTCGTAATCTTTAAGCTTGAGACTTATCTTGGGCTCAACCAAGCCGTCTTTGAGTTCGGCGTAAAGATTCTCAATCGAGCCGAATTGATTGATCAGCGCCGAGGCCGTTTTCGGCCCGATCCCCGGAACGCCCGGGATGTTATCAGATTTCTCGCCCATCAAACCCTTATAGTCCGGAATCTTTTCGGGTGAAAGGCCGAACCGTTCTTTAACCGCGTCTTCATTATAGGTAACGGTCTGGCTGATGCCCTTCTGGGGCGTCTCGGCCACCACCAAGTCATCTTTCACGAGCTGAAGAAGATCCAAATCTCCGGAAAAAACAATTATCCGGAGATCAGATTCTTTCTTGAACCTTGAAACAAGCGAGGCCAAGAGATCGTCGGCCTCAAATCCCGGCAGGTCGAAGACCCTCACGCCAAAGGCCTTAAGCAGGCGGTGGGACTCGATAAGCTGGGAGACAAGCTCGTCGGCCGTCTTGGGTCGGGTGGCTTTATAATCAACGTACTCCAGGCGGCGCTCGGTCGGCTCCGGCCGGTCAAAAGCCGCCGCGATATAATCCGGTCTTCTTTCTTTTAAAATTTTTAAGAGGATGCTCGAGAGACCGTAGAGGGCGCCGCTCGGCGCGCCGGCCGGAGATTTGAAGGGGGGCAGGGCGTGAAAGGCCCGATGGATTAGGGAATTGGCGTCGATCAGAAGCAGGGTCTTCATTTTTTAGGAAGAGAAAATTCGATTAATCTTTCTCCTTCCCCTCGGCCGTGGCTGAATTTTAATTTCAGGGTCCGGGGCGGGAGAAGTTTAGGCACCCGATCGGCCCATTCGATAAGGATGATATTCCGGGGTTCGGCCACAAGCTCGGTGAAGCCAAGACCGGCTAATTCCTTTTCGCTTTTCAAGCGGTAGGCGTCTAAGTGGTAGAGATGACGAAACGGAGCATGAAGGCTTGGGGAAATGCGGAAGCGCCTTTCAATCAGAAAAGTCGGGCTCGTTATTTTTTTAATTCCCAAAGCGGCAGCGAACCCCTTGATGAAGCTCGTCTTTCCGGCTCCCAAATCGCCCTCAAGGCCGAAGACCAAGGCTTTTTGAGAAAGACCGGTCTTTAGAACCTCTTCGGCCAAAAACCGAGCCAGTTTTTTGGTTTCCTTCTCGCTCCGGCTTAGAATCTTCATATCTCTTCTTTGGCCAGGTGCTCAAGGGCGCTTTCCTGAATCACTCGGCCGGTCGGAAGGCGTTTGATAAAACCGATCTTTAAAAGATAGGGTTCGAAAACGTTTTCGATCGTCTCGCGATCTTCGCCGATGGTGGCGGATAGGGTGTTTAGACCAACCGGCCCGCCGTTGAATTTGGAAATGATGGTTTTGAGCAAAGCTCTTTCCGCCCGTTCCAGGCCCAAGGAGTCCAGGTCCAGAAGCTTCAAGGATTCGGATGCCGCCCGCTCGTCCAAAACCTTTTTTTTGTTCACCACCATGTAATCGCGGGCTCTTCTTAAAAGGCGGTTCGCCGTTCTTGGGGTGAGCCGGGAAGCCTTGGCGAGAATATCGACAGCTTCCGGGAGTATTTTTAATCCCAAGAGGTCGGCTGAGCGACCGATTATTTTTTTAACGTCCTCTTCGGTATAAAAATCCAGGTGGAAAGCGGCGCCGAAGCGGGAACGCAAGGGCGAGGAAAGAAGACTGGCCCGGGTGGTCGCGGCAATGAGGGTAAAGGGCGGGAGGTCCAGAGAAAGGGTTCTAGCCCCCACTCCTTTGCCGATTACGATATGGAGTCTCCGGCTTTCCATAGCCGGATAAAGGATTTCCTCGATTGAAGGATTGAGTCGGTGGGCCTCGTCGATAAAAAGTATCTCTCCCTCGGTCAGGTTGCTTAAAATAGCCACCAGATCGCCGGCTTTTTCGAGAGCGGCGCCGGAAGTGATTTTAATCGGCGACTTGAGCCGTTTGGCCACCAAGACGGCCAGGGTGGTTTTGCCGAGTCCGGCCTGTCCGTAGAATAAGAGATGATCGACCGGCTCCTTTTGGATCTCGGCCGCTTCGATGATGACGCCCAAATTTTTTTTGACGTTCGCCTGACCGATGTAGTCCCCCCAATCATTGGGCCGGAGGAGCGAATCAAGCGTCTGATCCTCAAGATTATTCTTGCTCACGCCTAAAGCATAGCCAATTTTAGCCGTTTAGGCCATCTATTGACAATCAATTTCTTATGTGCTATAAAGAGCGTGGCTTAAAGACTGCTCTTTCAGGGAACTAAATCAGCTCATATGTGTGTTTGTTTCCGGCGCGAAGCTCTTTATACAAAAAATAGAGATTTTCGCGCTGGAATCAAAGGAGGATGAGGTCATGGGTGGATTCGGTTGCGGGTGCGAAGAGGTGGCTTTCGGGGTCAGTCGGGTAGCGGCTGGTCCGGGGCCGGAAGAGGCCGACGATTTCTCGGTGGCCTATGATGCCGCGCTGAAGGCGGCACGTAGCGCAGCCGGTGACCAAGCCGACTGGATCGGGCTCGACCCGGATGGCGACCTTGTGGCCGTCGTGAATGAGGCG
>DATKRQ010000065.1:0-6420 GCA_035532135.1 Candidatus Tyrphobacter sp. | reverse complement strand
GGTCGCTTAAGGCGAATCCTTTTATCAGATTAGCGTGGGCTTCTTCTTTGTCCTTCGATTTTTTGATGGTCGAGATAATCTGATCGATTACATCCAGGGCCTTGGCTAAGCCTTCAAGGATATGGGCCCGGTCTTTGGCTTGATTCAAATCGAATTCCGTCCGTCTCCGGACGACGATGCGCCGGTGTCCGACGAAATTGACAAGGATGTCCTTTAAGGAAAGAGTCTGGGGCCTCAGGCCGTCAACCAAAGCCAGCATGTTCAGGTGATAAACTTTTTGGAGATCGGTGGCGCTCCAGAGATGATTTAAAACTTTTTGGGGCGCCGCCTCCGATTTGAGATCGATTACGATCCGCAGGCCGTCTTTGTCCGATTCGTCCCTAAGGTCGCGGATGCCCTCGATTTTCTTTTCCTGGACCAGTTCCGCGATTTTCACGACTAATTCCGCTTTTATTACCTGATAGGGAATCTCGGTGATCACAATCCGCTTGTCTTCCACCTCGGCCAGCGCTCTCACGGTGATTCCCCCCCGACCCACGAGATAGGCCTCGTTGATTTCCCGGCGATTGTAGATCACCCCGCCGGTCGGAAAATCGGGGCCCTTAATAAAGGTAGTCAACTCTTCCGGGGAAGAATCCGGATTATCGGTCAGGTGAATCAAGGCGTCGACCACCTCGCCCAAATTGTGAGGCGGGATTTTGGTGGCCATTCCGACCGCGATGCCGTCCGAACCGTTAAGCAGGAGATTCGGGATTTTAGTCGGGAAGACAAACGGCTCCTTGTGCAAGCCGTCGTAGTTGGGCACGAAATCAACCGTTTCCTTTTCGATGTCGGCAAGCATCTCCTCGGCGATTTTGGACAATCTGGCCTCGGTGTAGCGCATGGCCGCGGCCGAATCGCCGTCAATCGAACCCCAGTTTCCCTGGCCGTCAATCAAGGGATAGCGCAGCGAAAAATCTTGGGCCATCCTGGCCAGAGCGTCGTAAACCGCGATGTCGCCGTGGGGGTGATAGCGTCCGAGGACGGAACCAACCACGTTGGCCGATTTCCTGAATTTGGCGCTATGGGTCAGCCCGTCTTCCTTCATGGCCCACAAAATCCGGCGGTGAACCGGCTTCAAACCGTCCCGGACATCCGGCAGGGCCCGGCCCACGATGACCGACATGGCGTAATCCAAGTAGGCTTCCTTAAGCTCGCTCGTAATTTCCCTTTTTTCTATCTTCGGTTCCTTGATTTCTTCGGGCATGATTTATGATGGAAAGACTACTGAACGAGAGCTTAGTCCCGAGAGGTCCTTTTTCTTCAGACTCAATTTATCCAAAACTTCCGGCTTCTGACCGAGCTCCGCGGCAAGCGCTTTCAAGTCGGCGCAGGGGAAATAAACAGTCAAGGACGGTTCAAGTCGCTTGACGAGCGAAACGGCTTTTTTAGCCTCAAGGGCCGGCCCGCCGACGGGCATAAAAAGAATGTCGATTTCCGACAGCCGATCCAAAACGGCTTCCGGCAGATCGCTTTTCAGTTCGCCGAGGAAACAAAGCTTGATCTCGTCGAAGTTTGCCAAAAAGACGTTTCGCAGGCTCTTGGGATCGGATTCGTTTTCGAGATTGAAACCGGTCACCCGAAGGCCGCCGATTTCATACTCGCCGGCGGTTTTGATTTCCTCGCTTTCCTTAAAAGGCCAATCGGTTTTGGTCCTTAGACTCACTTCGCCTCGGCTTCCCGCCGGGGCGTCGACTAAAAGGCTGAAGTCGGAAACCTGACACTTGAGGCCTCCGTTTTGGAAGGGGGTGATGACCATTGGGATGGATTATAGCCGATTGGCGGTTGCTTTTCAACGAGACTTAAGTATAATTGCCACTGCTTATGCAGCAGACTTCAGTCAATCCCAAGGAATCCTATATTATTCAGGCCATCAAGGCCGATCCCACCCTTATGCCCTTTCTTAAAGAGGGGGATGTGGTTGAAACGACTCTGGTCGCCAAAAACAATCGCGAGGCTTACTTCGACATTCCCCGCGTCGGGCTGGGAATCGTCTACGGCCAGGAATTCGGCAACGCCAAAGAAATCATCAAACGGTTGGGGACCGGAGAAAAGGTGATGGCCAAGGTTACCGAAAGGGAAAACGCCCAGGGCTATCTGGAGCTTTCCCTCTCCGAGGCCAACAAGCAAAAAGCCTGGCAGGAAATAAAGGAACTCAAGGAAGACGACGAACCGATAAAGGTCATGATTACCGGCGCCAACAGCGGCGGCTTAATCGCTGATCTCGTGGGCATTCAGGCTTTTTTGCCGGCTTCCCAACTGGCGCCCGAGCATTATCCCCAGGAAACGGAAGGCAATAAGGCCAAGATTTTGGAGGAACTCAAAAAATTGGTCGGTCAGGAATTGATCGTCAAAATCATCAATTTCACGCCGAGGTCCAATAAGCTCATTATCTCTGAGCGGGAGGTAATTTCCGAAGACACTAAAACCGATTTGAAAAATTATGCCGCGGGCGATGTGGTTGACGGTATCGTGACCGGCGTGGCCAATTTCGGCGCCTTCATCCGCTTCGCCAACAATCCGAATATCGAAGGCCTGATCTATATAAGCGAGTTGGGGCACGGATTAATCGATCACCCGAAGGAAGTCGTAAAAGTAGGCGACATGGTTAAGGCCAAAGTCTTGGAAATCAAGGACGGCCGGGTATCTTTGTCCTTAAAAGCCCTGGAAAAGGATCCTTGGGAAGGAATTGAAGGGAAGTTCAAGGAAGGCGAAACCGTGAGGGGAACGGTTCATAAACTCACGCCTTTCGGCGCTTTCGTTCGCCTGACCGAAAACATCTCCGGCCTAATTCACGTTTCGGAATTCGGGAGCCTCGAAGAGCTCAAAAACAAACTGGAGCTGAATAAGGAATACGAGTTCGTCATTACTTCGCTCAAGCCGGAGGCCAGACGGATAATTCTCAAACTCACGACCTAAGGGAAAAGAGGTTGGGTCTTCCGGGTTCCAATTAAAACGGAAAGCTCTCCGTCCTTTGGCGTTATCCGGCGTTAAGATTTAAAATTAAATCGATGTCCAAAAATATCCTCAAAAATTTTCTTTGGATCCTGCTTTTTCTGCTTTCGTTCAGCCTGGCGGCTTCTTATCTTTACGAATCCCAAAGCCAGCAGCCTAAAACAATCAGTCTCAGCCAATTAGCCCAAGAGATTCAGGCCGGCGAAGTAAAAAGCATCACCGTAAGCGGGAGCAATCTCGCTATTACGGAAACCAACGGCCAAAATCAGCAAAGCCAGAAAGAGGCCGAGGCGGGCCTGAGCGACACCCTTAAAAATTACGGCTTGACCGGCAGCGATCTGGCCAAGATAGATTTGACCGTTAAAAACGATTCGAGCAGCTTCTGGACGAGCATTCTCCTTTCCACCGTCCTCCCCATTGTCGCCATGGCTTTGATTTTCTTTTATATCTTCCGCCAGGCCAAACAAGGCGTTAACCAGGCCTTCAGCTTCGGCCGGGCCAACTTAAAAATCTTCAGCAACTTTAAAGACCGGGTCACCTTTGCCGAAGTGGCCGGCTTAAAGGAAGCCAAGCAGGAACTCGAGGAGATTGTCGATTTTCTCAAAAATCCCAAGAAATATCTCGAGATCGGAGCCAAAATTCCCCGAGGCGTTCTTTTGGTCGGACTCCCCGGAACGGGCAAAACTCTCCTCGCCCGGGCGGTGGCCGGAGAAGCCAACGTCCCCTTCTTCCACATCTCGGCTTCGGAATTCGTGGAAATGTTCGTGGGCGTGGGCGCGGCTCGGACTCGGGATGTCTTCGCCACCGCCAAGCGGGCGGCGCCTTCGATTCTTTTTATCGATGAAATTGACGCCGTCGGCCGGGAGCGGGGCGCCGGTTTGGGCGGCGGACACGACGAACGGGAACAGACCCTGAACCAGATCCTCGTCGAAATGGACGGTTTTGAAAAAAATTCCCAGACCATCGTCCTTGCCGCCACCAATCGGCCGGACGTGCTGGATCCGGCTCTCTTGCGGCCCGGACGGTTCGATCGCCGAATCGTCCTCGACCTCCCCGACATTAACGAGCGCGAAGAGATTTTAAAGATTCATGCCAAGGGAAAACCCCTGGAGGAAGGAGTCGATTTGAGAAAAATAGCCACGCGAACGCCGGGATTCTCGGGCGCCGACCTGGCTAATTTAATGAACGAAGCGGCCATCCTGGCCGTCCAGGAGGGAAAGACCGTCGTTGGCCAGCAGAATATCTACGATTCGATTGAAAAGGTGATTTTGGGGCCGGCCCGGAAAAGCCGGACGATTTCCGATAAAGAAAAGGAGATAACCGCTTATCACGAAGCCGGCCACGCGCTGGTCGCCGCCGGTCTCAAGGAGTCTGATCCGGTCCATAAAATTTCCATTGTCTCCCGCGGTTTGGCCGGAGGCTATACCATCAAATTGCCGCTTGAAGATTATCACCTGAGAACCAAATCCCAATTCCTGGCCGATTTGGCGGTGATGCTCGGCGGCTACGCGGCTGAGGAGAAAACCTTCGGCGATATCACGACCGGCGCCTCAAGTGATCTGAAGGAAGTTTCACATCTCGCCCGATCGATCGTCACCCGTTACGGCATGAGCGATTTGGGGCCGATGACTTTCGGAAAAACGGAAGAACTCGTTTTCCTGGGCAAGGAAATTTCGACCGAAAAAGATTATTCCGAAGCCACGGCCGTAAAGATCGACGAAGAAATAAAAAAAGTCGTCGACCGAGCCCACAAGGCCGCCCAAAAAATAATTTCCCTCCACAAAGCCGCCTTGACCAAAATAGCGGAAACCTTGGTGGAAAAGGAAACGCTCGAAGGTGAAGAATTCTACGCTCTGATCAAGGAATTCGGCATCCAACCCTCGAGCGCTTGATAAGCGGCGGCCGGCACTTTAAGCTGAAAAGGCTAAGCGCCCATAGCTCAGCGGTTAGAGCACTGCTCTTATAAAGCAGGGGTCCTTGGTCCGAATCCAAGTGGGCGCACTTTATTTACCCCTCCTTTGCTCGCGCTTGAAATATTCCTGAAGAATTTCCTCAAATTCTTTTTTGGTGAAGTCCGGCCAATAGGTCGGGATGAAAAATAGTTCGCTGTAGGCCGACTACCACAGAAGAAAATTGGAAAGCCTTTTTTCGCCGCCGGTCCGAATGATGAGCGCCGGATCGGGCATTTCCCGAGTCCAAAGGCAGCGAGCCAGTTTTTCTTCTGTCAAAGTTTCCTTCTCTTTCTCCGTCAGGCGGCGGACGGCGTCGACGATCTCGGCCCGGCCGCCGTAAGAAAGACCGAAATAAACACGGATGGCTCGATTATTTTTCGTTTCCGATTCCAATTGAATCATTTTCGCTTCCATCTTTTTTCCGAATTTTTCTTTTTGGCCCACGAAAGTGAGACGGGCGTCCATCTTCTTAAATTCGGCCATATCGTTTTCCAAGGCCCAGGCCAAAAGGGTTAATAATTTTTTTACTTCCCCTCCCGGCCGTTGCCAATTTTCGGTGGAAAAAACATAAAGGAAGACATTGGAAATATTTAGCTCTTTGGCCCAGCCGACAAATTCTTTTAGTTTATCGTAGCCGGCCACGTGCCCTTCGAAGACGGGTTTCCCCCGCTCCCGGGCCCAGTGCCTATTGCCGTCCAAAATAACTCCGATGGTCGATGGCGGCGGAAGAACATCGGTCGGTTTATTTTTATTTTTCATCCTGATTAAAAATCTTTTTGAAACTGATTCTAAATGATTCGTAATTTCCCCGAGGCTCAAGCCACCGAGCGTTTACTTCCGCCACCCTGGCGAATAACGGACCTCGACGAAGAGTGGTCAAAAATTTGATCAAATCTTTTTCTTCTCCCTCGGCCGTTACCTCCACGGCCCCGTCGGGATTATTCCAGACCTCGCCCACAATCCTTAAGCCTCTGGCTTGACGTTGAGTGAAGTCTCGGAACATCACCAACTGGACCCGGCCTTTAATCCGACACTCCAACCGTTTAATCATCCTGGCCGTTATTCTAACCCACTCTTGATGGAGGTGGTATTACGGATTATCTTCTTAAAAAGGAATCGGGCGTTTAGCTCAGTGGTAGAGCGTCTCGTTTACACCGAGAAGGTCCAAGGTTCGATACCTTGAACGCCCACTATAATTCGGAAATAGTCCGGAAATAATCCGGAATCTAAATAGGAGCTCTTCCGGATTAATCCGGAAATCGGTTCCGGATACTTGACAGATATATGGCTATATGTCCTATGTAGTATTAATGCGGTTATCGGATAACCGCATCAATACTACATTCTCCTGAATAAAATGTTTCACGTGAAACATTGTCGTTAATTTTGACCATTTTTGATGGCAATGTTTCACGTGAAACATTTTATTCAGGAGAATGTAGTATTGATGCGGTTATCCGATAACCGCATTAAT
>DATKRQ010000064.1:0-2908 GCA_035532135.1 Candidatus Tyrphobacter sp. | reverse complement strand
ACAAAAGAATAGTCGCCTCTTTGTTTTTGCCAAGGATCAGACGGAAGGAGATGGTCTTAATAGACCAGAAAGCGAGAGCGATTAAAATTTCTGATTCCAATAATCGGGTGAGGATCAGTCTCGATGAAAAGGCCACAAGAGGCACGGCGCAAGGCGGCTTGGCGTGGACGCAGGCCGGAGGCTGAAAGTAACTATAGGCATGATAAAGTCCGACCGCTTCCGCGGCCAGGAAGGCTAAAATAAAAAAGATTTTCAACGCTTTATACCATCTTTGATTGCTAAGCGTCCCGTAAGCCATCTAAATCAGACCCACTCTTTTTCGGATTTCGGAAAAATTGGCCTCGGCGATTTTTCCGGCTTTCTTATCTCCTTGGTCGATGAGTTTTAAAACCCGCGATCTGTCTTTTTCCAAAACCGATTTTTTTGCTTGGATTTCTTTCAGGGAATCGACGATCAATTCCGCGAGTTCCGATTTGAATTCCTTGTAGCCCGCGCCCTTAAAACGCGCGACGACCTGGTTGGGCGTCTGACTGCTGAATTCGCTAAAAATCGTGACAAGGTTAGAAACGGCGGGCCTTTTCTCCGGTTCGTATCCGATCTCTTTTTGAGAATCGGTTACGGCCGAGGTTATTTTTTCACGGATGACCTTGGGCGGGTCGCTCAGGTAAACGCAACCCGAGGTGATTGATTTGGACATTTTCTTTGTCGGGTCGCTCAGGCTCATAATTCTCAGGGCCCTGGTTACGATTGCTTCGGGCTCGGGGAAAATCCGGCCGAACCGGCTGTTAAAAGTCCTTGCTATTTCCCGGGCCAGTTCCAAATGCTGGCGCTGATCTTCGCCTACCGGCACGAATTTGGCTTTGTAAAGCAGGATGTCGGCGGCCATCAAAACCGGATAATCGAAAAGGCCGGCGTTGGGCACCTGGCCCTCGTTTAACTTCTCTTTGTATTCCACCATCCGCTGGAGATCGCCCATTGAGGTGATGGTGTTGAAGATCCAGGTAAGGTTGGCGTGCTCCGGAATATGCGACTGGATGAAGATGGTCGATTTCTTGGGATCAAGCCCCGAAGCCAGGGCGTCTAGGAGGAGCGAAAAAATCTCCGACGATTTTTCTTTCGGATCGTATTTCAGGGTGAGGGAGTGGTAATCGGCTATGAAATAGAGGCAGTCGTATTTATCCGAATTTTGCATCTCGACCGCCGGCTTAATCACGCCTAAATAATTCCCGATATGGAGAATTCCCGAGGGCTTCAGCCCGCTGATAACGATTGGTTTCATGAATACATTCTACAAAAACTTCTATTTTTATTAAAATTTTGCTTTCTCCAAATTCTAGGCAGTCTATATCTTAGTCACCTTATAACGCAAGAGAGAGTAATCTCACCTATGTTAAAGTCTGCTTTCTACTAATTCCATACGCAGGGTTTCTGGTGGGTGTTTGTTTCTTAGATATTTTTTGACGCCAACTCTATTGAAACCGCACTTTTCATAAGTTCTAACCGCCCTTTTATTTGTGGGACGGACCTCAAGAAAAGTCTTTGAGACGCCAAGCCGTTTTGTTCTCTTTAAGAGTGCTTTGATAGCCATAGTACCAAGGCCTTTATTCTGATATTCCTTTTCTCCAATAACGATTTGAGTTTCCCACCACCCGCTTCTCCTTTTTATTAAAGAAACATGACCGATGACCCCCTTATCTATTAATATTAGATAATGAAGATCGTTTTTGCTCTCTTTTATTTTTAGGAAAATTTTTTCTATTCCTTTATCTGATATCGGCGTTAAAACGCCGCTTGTTAGCTTAATTAATTCTTTGTCGCGCCACCATGCAGAGAAATATTTTTTATCGGATGATTTAATTTTTCTCAGAGTCAGTTTTTCCATGGTTTGTTTATTTTAATGAATGCCAAATCACCGCAGAATCGTTGTCACATACCGTTTGTACAAACATCGACTTTACCAAGGACTCATCGATATTCAGCATTTCACCCCAACCCTTCGTTATTCGTAACGTAAAAGAGCTGTCAAATTTGAGTATATAGACAGTGTAATGTGGTTTCTAGAATTATCCAATGTTTTACGGACGCTCAAGATTGATGACTCGTCTCTGATTAAATCTCGATTATCACTGGCAGAACCATCGGACGGCGATTGGTTTTTCGGTAGAGATATTCGGCCACCTGATCACGAAACAATGTCTTAAGGTAGTCCAATTCCTGCTCTCGGCGGGGAATGCGGCTCACGATGCCCCGGATTCGCCGCCGCATTTCGTCCAGCAGTTCCTGATTTTCCCGCAGGTAAATGAAGCCGCGGGAGATAATATCGGGATTCTTCAAGACCCGGCCGGTCTGCTTGTCTAGGGTGACAATTAGGACAACCATGCCTTCCGCGGCCAGCACCCGTCTGTCGCGCAAGACGACTTCGCCCACGTCGCCCACGCCCAAACCGTCGACCATAATATAGAAAGCCGGCACGGTTTCTTTGGTGATAATGAATTCGTCTTTGGTTATCACGGCCACCTGGCCGTTGTCCATAAGCCGGACATTCTCCCGTTTCACGCCGGCCTCAACGGCGTTCTGGGCGTTCGCGGCCCGCATAAAATAGTAGCCGTGAACGGGAGCCACGAACCTGGGCCTCACGAGCTCCATGGCCAGTTTCAAGTCTTCCTTCGGGGCGTGGCCGCTCGCGTGAATGTCGATTATTTTCGAGTGGTAAACGATGGCGCCCTGCCTTGAGAGATTATCCTTAAGCACTTGGACGCTCGCTTCATTTCCCGGAATGACCGATGAGGAGAAAACGACGGTGTCGCCGGCCTTGATCCGGATGTTTTTGTTTTCGCCGTTGATGATTTTCATCATCCCGGCCGAAGTTTCGCCTTGGGCGCCGGTCGTGAGGATTACCACCTTGTCG
>DATKRQ010000063.1:0-2411 GCA_035532135.1 Candidatus Tyrphobacter sp. | reverse complement strand
TTGTCGTGAGCTATTATTTTTTTCTGACCTATCTCCAGTTCTGGGCTTGGGAAAACGGCGGCCCCCTGACGCGGTTTTTTTTGCCGCCCCATACCGGCTGGTGGTTCCTTTTCGATTACTGGTTTATCCGCTTTCTTTTGGGCTACGCCATTTCTTTTTTAATCGCTCTTGTTTTCGTCTTTTCGGCCCGGAAACTTAACCGCCGGTTTGGCGGACGGTTTTTCGAAGCTCAGGAACCGTGGCTTGGCGGCCTCGGTCTTTTCCTTTCCGGCCAGCCGGGCTGGATTTTTTATCTTTCCCTAATTTTCGCTATTCAGCTTATCCGGACGGGCTTCGGTTATCTTAAGCGGGAAAAAACAAAAAGATTTTCCTTCCGTTATTTATGGCTCCCCACGGCGATGTTTGTTATAATACTTAGAGTTTTGGGCGTTATCGGCTAATCATTCATGCTTCAAATTCCAGACGAACAATTAAAAGCGCTTGCCGTAAGCGAGAATCTTATTTCCCCCGAAGAATTCGACCGCTTGAATTCCGAAGCCAAGCGGCTGGGGCAGAGTATCGGCGACGTTCTTATTTCCAACAGCATCATCACCAAAGATTACTTAAACAGTTTTCTTTCGCGTTATTACAACATTCCCCTGGTTAAGCTGACCGCGGAGAGCATTGATCAGAATATCTTGAGGCTTTTGCCCGAGGAGCTTGCCAGGGAAAAAAGAGCGGTTCTTTTCCGACGGGAAGAGAACGGGACAATTGACGCCGCCCTGGAGGATCCGAGCAACCTGGTCGCTGTCGAATTTCTGGAGAATTACCTCAAGGTCAAAGTCAGGCCGTTTTTAGCCACCGAGGAAGATTTGAACAAGGGTTTTTCTCTTTACGGCCAGACGGCCATTGAAGACTTTAGACACGTCATTGAAGAGAACATCCGTCGCTCGATTTTAGGGAAAATCGGAAGCGAGGAAGCGGCGAGCGAAGTGCCGATTGTGGCCATCGTAAACAATCTTTTGTCTTACGCCCTTTCGCTTCGGGCTTCCGATATTCACATCGAGGTACTGGAGGGGGCGATTCTTATCCGCTACCGGATCGATGGAATACTTCACGAGATGTTCCGGGTTCCCAAAGAGATTTACGCGGCCGTGGTGGCGAGGATAAAGCTCTTGGGCGGATTGAAAATCGACGAGCATTACAGACCCCAAGACGGACGCTTCCGATACAAAATCGCGGAAGACGTGGTGGATATCCGCGTTTCGGTCATTCCGACCTTCTACGGCGAAAAGATGGAGATGCGCCTTTTGCCGGCCACCACGAGACCGCTTTCTTTCGAGGAACTGGGGATGATGGACTATACCGCGAAAATTCTCAAGGAGGCGCTGATGAAAACCTTCGGGATGGTTTTGGTTTGCGGCCCGACTGGCAGCGGAAAAACGACCACTCTTTATTCCGTTCTCAATTTTTTGAACCATCCGGAGGTCAATATCGTGAGCATCGAGGACCCGGTTGAATACAACATTCAGTTCGTCAATCAGACCCAGGTCAATCCTCGGGCGGGCATCACTTTCGCGGACGGCCTTCGATCGATTCTCCGTCAGGATCCGAACATTATTATGGTGGGCGAGATTCGCGACGCCGAAACAGCCGATATTTCCGTTCAGTCGGCCTTGACCGGCCACTTGGTTCTTTCTTCCCTCCACACGAACGACGCCCCGACCGCCGTGCCGAGGCTGATTGATATGGGAATCGAGCAATATCTCGCCGCCGCCGTTTTGAACGCCGTCTTAGCCCAACGATTGGTCCGCCGGATTCACTTGGGCTGTATCGAGTCTTACGAGCTGGACGAGGAAAAAGAATCTTCCATTAAAAACCAGCTTAAGGATTTGGGTTTGGATCCGGAGAAGTATCCGCTTCCCAAACGGCTTTACCGAGGCAAGGGTTGCGCCGCCGACAATTATACCGGCTACGAGGGCCGACTGGGCATTTTCGAGATATTAGAAATCACGGACGAGGTAAGGAAAGCGATTGTCGATCCGGGTTTTTCTCTGGACAAGTTGAGCGATCTGGCCAAGAAAGAAGGGATGGTAAGCATGTTTGAGGACGGTTTGCAAAAGGTCGAGCGGGGGATTACCACCATCGATGAATTACTCAGGGTAATCGGAGAATAGGTTCCTAATTCAAACCTCAAATCTCAAATCTCAAATCTCAAAGTTATTGAAGCCGCCTTCGGCGGCCGAATCGCAAGATGAATTTATATTTTGAATCGTCATTTTTAATTTTGAGATTCGAGATTTTAATTTTAAAATCACATAAATGAGATTTCATTACGTGGCGGCCGATCCCAACGGCCGGATGATCGAGGGTTACACGGAAGCCAAAGACACGAACGATGTTTTGGCCTGGATGGGCAATCAGGGCCTGAG
>DATKRQ010000062.1:0-9345 GCA_035532135.1 Candidatus Tyrphobacter sp. | reverse complement strand
TATGAGGCATGGAGGCGCAAGCCCGGCAGCTTGGATTCCCGATTTTGCGAAACAATACTGAAACTCCTCTACCCGACATCTTACTCCGAGCGCCGGGAGAGCTGGAGAAAATCGACGTTTGAAGAGATCTGGCTTGGGCTACCAAGGATTATTGGCGACGCGCTTGCTCCGCCATTAATCAAGGATGATCGTGGCGAGTTTGTGAGCCAATTACCCGAAGGAGTGAAACAATCGTTAGGAGCCGTGGTCGCCCACGTGCCCCAAATGGTGGGGCTCGTGGTCGATTGGATGAGATGAAATAACCGCTGTGCCCCGCGTTTTTGCGCGGGGCCTTTCCTATTCAAGTTTTGGGTGGAGCTTCCAAAGCTGGGCGGATTTAGCGCTGGCAGATCGGATATTTCTACATCACGGTGGGCGTCGTAACTGGAGGGGTGATCAATTTGAAGAATAATTAAGCAAGTGCCGATCTTATCGGCACTTATCTAGCGGCTCTTTGTGGCTTTCTAAAGGAGGTGGATTAGGCGTTGCCTAAAACCGAGAGACGGTTAAGCGCGCGGATCATCTTGACTAAGGGCGGAGCCGAGATCAACTATGTGAGTGTCGGCTCGTCGAGCGGGGTCATTGAAATCTATAAAGACATCGGAGGAGATAGGGTCAAATTAACAGAGGTTGGACTTGGAAGCTACCGCCCGGCAATCAAAAACAGACCGGAGATGTTTGTGGAAGAGTGGCGTCGGATATTCCCCGTTTTGGTGGCCGCGCTTAGAGTAATCGTCGGCGTTCGGACGGCTGGTTGGAGAGGCGGCTATTTTAAGTTCCCGGTTCGCCAGCTTACGTTGCTGGGCGGAGTAAGGTGGGCGCCTCGCGAGGCGAAGTTCGCCAAGCCGCTTTTTCTCCGGTTTTCCGTTTCAGCGTCGGATAGCCACCTACTTGGGTGGTTTATGACGCTCTATCGGTTTAGCGCGATGAAGCAGAGGTGGACGACGTTTATTCCGCTGGTGCGATCCTTGGTCTCAAGTGGGCGCATTGAGAAGACTCGAATTCTAGTTCACGAGTTCCTGCCCGACCTAGGCGACGAACTTATGGCGGGATTTCTTGTGGCACCGCTTTCCGAAAAGGAAAGATCGGCTCTGTCGGTAATCTGTCAGCGGTTCCTGCCCTCGGCCGAAGAAGTCGAGGAGATTCGCTCGGTTATCAAGAGCTCCGGCCGACTGCTGGGAGAAAATAGGGTCCTTTTAGATCGGGTAACGCCCAAGTACGTCGTTTTTCGTTTTTCGATGAACGGATTGCAGAGGCGATAAGCCACCGGGTAGACCAGAAAACTATCCGGTGGTTTTTAATTATTCACTCTCGCTCGTTGATGGTTTTTCGGCAAAGAGGGCGAGCGTTTTCTTTTTTATCTCCTCCAATAATTTTTTGTCCGATTTGAGCTTCTCCCGCGAGGCGTCGAAACCGACGGCCAGTTTTTCGCCGCCGAAAGAATAGCTGGCGCCGGACTTGGAGACGGCCCCCACCTTAAGGGCGGTATTCAAAACATCGCTTTCATAAGAGATGCCCTCACCGTACATAATATCGAATTCGGCGGTGCGGAAAGGAGCGGCCACTTTGTTCTTGGCCACCTTGACCCGAACGCGATTGCCGACCATCTCTTCTCCTTTTTTAACCTGGGCCGTTTTCCGAACATCGAGGCGGACGGAGGAATAAAATTTCAGGGCTCTTCCGCCCGGGGTGGTTTCGGGATTGCCGAACATAATCCCGATTTTTTCCCTGAGCTGGTTGATGAAAATAATCAGAGTGCCGCTTTTGGAGGCGATAGCCGTGAGTTTCCGGAGGGCCTGGGACATCATTCTGGCCTGAAGGCCGATATTGTGGGCGCCCATCTCGCCTTCAATTTCGGCTTTGGGAGTCAAGGCGGCCACCGAGTCGACTACGATGACGCTGATGATGCCCGAGCGGACCAAGCTTTCCAAGATATTCAAAGCCTCCTCGCCGCTGTCGGGCTGGGAGATGATGAGCTCGTTTATTCTGACGCCGATCCGCTTGGCATACTCCGGGTCCAAGGCGTGCTCCGCGTCGATGAAAGCCGCCTTGCCGCCTTTTTTCTGGGATTGGGCGACGACGTTTAGGGCCAAGGTGGTTTTTCCGGAGCTTTCGGGGCCGTAAATTTCTACAATCCGGCCCTTGGGCAAGCCGCCGACGCCCAAGGCGATGTCCAAAGAAAAGGAGCCGGTCGGGATGACGTCGACGTTTACCCGCCGGGCCTCGCCGAGGGTCATAATCGACTCCTCTCCGTATTTTTCCCTAAGCGACTGGAGGAGATTCTGGAGATCATCTTTCTTTAAATCGGCTTCTTTTTTGGGTTTTGGCATGAAACAAATTATATCACAATTGGGGTCGAAGAGCTCGATTCGGCTCTAAGGCCTATAAAGGATGTTTTCGCTCACCACCGTTTCTTTTCCCAGAAATCTTTTGATATCGACGATGACCGTATTCGCGCCCGGCTCGAGCGAAATCGTGGTTGAGAAGCTGTTGTCGGCCTTGGGATAAATCGTTTCCCCGTCTATTTTAAGCTCGTCGCCGCTAAGGAGGGAGCCAGAAACTTCGAGTTCCGGACTCGCGGTGAGCTGGGGCAGAGAGAAAGCGACCGCCGGGCGGCCGACGATTTCGTCAAAACGGTAGCCTACAAAGCCGGACATAATTATGAGAATCGGCAGAAGAAAAACCATTCTTTTTCCGGAGCCGGTCTGCTTGGACGATTCGGGCCGGGTTTCTTTGGGATTCGCAAACCCCGAAATCTGGTTGTCGTGATCGGCGAGGAGCGAGACTGAATCAATATTCAAAACCGAGGCGATTTTTTTGAGATAAGCCCGGACGTAGGGAGGCGAGGGCAGTTCGCTTAAATTCCCGCTTCTCAAGGCTTCGATGAATCGCCTGGGGATGCCGGTCGCTTTTTTAAGTTCGTCCGTTCCCAACTCCCGTTCCGTGAGGAGTTCGTTTAGGCGTTCGCTAATAGGCGGCTTCATCTTCGTTTTTGACGACAAAAACCTCTCTTGGTTTGGCGCCTTCGGCCGGACCGATCAGGCCCTGGTCTTCCATCAGATCAAGGAGGCGGGCCGCCCTCGCATAGCCGACCTTGAGCCGGCGCTGGAGGAGGGAGGCCGATGCTTTGCCGGCCGCTTTTACGACCTCGACCGCTTCGGGAAAGAGTCCGTCATCGCTTTCGCCGCCGCTTGATTCGGCTGCTCCTTTCTCCAAGGATTCTTCAATCTGATTATTCAGGCCGTCGCCGGTCTCCTCGGGGTTTTCCTTATTAATGAAGTCGACGACTTTATGCATTTCTTCTTCGCTCAGATAAGCGCCTTGGATTCTTTTGGGTTTGGAAAAATCGGAAGAAATGAAAAGCATATCGCCTCCGCCCAGAAGCTTTTCGGCTCCGGCGGCGTCGAGAATCGTCCGGGAGTCGATTTGACTCGCGACCTGGAGGGCGACGCGGGAGGTGATGTTGGCCTTGATGAGTCCGGTGATAACCTCGACCGACGGCCGCTGGGTGGAAACGACGAGGTGGATTCCCGTAGCTCTGGCCATTTGGGCGAGGCGCACGATGTAGCCCTCGATCTCCCGGCCGAAGGCGGACATCAGGTCGGCTAATTCGTCGATAACGATGACGAGATAGGGCATCGGCTCTTTTTCTCGGCCTTCGTTGTAACTTGAAATATCGCGCTTGCCCGCTTTCATCAGGATCTCATAGCGGCGTTCCATTTCTTCGACCCCGAATCTCAGGGCGGCTATCGCTTTCTTGCCCTGGGTGATTACCGGCGCGGCTAAGTGGGGCAGGTCGTTGTAAATCGTAAGTTCCACTCGCTTGGGATCGATGAGGATCAGGCGGAGGGTTTCGGGAGAATTTTTATAGAGCAGAGAAATCAAGAGAGAGTGAATGGTAACGCTTTTTCCGGAGCCGGTGGCGCCGGCGACCAAAAGATGAGGCATCTTGGCCAGATTTCCGAAGATTGGTTCGCCCGAGACGTCCCGTCCCAGGGGGAAAGAGAGGAGGGGCGAGTTCAGGAACTCTTTGTAACCCAGGAGGCTGCCGAGTCTCACGATGCTCGGGGTTTTGTTGGGAAGTTCAATGCCGACAAGCGATTTCCCCGGAATGGGCGCCTCGATTCGTATCGGGTGGGCGGCCAAAGCGAGACTCAAGTCCTGGCCCAAGGCGGTAATTTTCGTAAGTCTCACACCCTCGGCCGGTTTCAAGGTGTAGCGGGTTACTTTGGGGCCGATGGTGATTTCTCCCATCTCGACCGGAATGCCGAAGCTTTCAAGCGTTCGTTTAATGATGTTGGCGTTGGCCCTCAAATCCCCGACCACGGGCTTATCGGTGGTCGATTTCAAGAGACTCAAGGGCGGGAAAGAATAATTTTTCGTTTGCCTCAGTCGGGCTTGTTTTATGATCGGTTCCTTTTCTTCTTTCGCGGCCGATTCGTTTTTCTCTTCCTGAGCCATCTCTTTGGAATTAGAGGTGCCGGCCGGCGATTGAGACTCCGGATTCAGACCGGGCATGATAATCGTCGGCGTTTCTTGGGGTAGGGTTTCCTTGTCCGTTTCGGATCCCTTCCGATTTCTGGAGAATTTTATGGAGATCGGCTGGTTTAAAGCGACGAGCAATCCGATGAGAAGCGCCGCCAGATTAATCAGGATGGAGGCCCAGTAGCCGAACCAGGTTTCCAGACCGCCCAAAAAGTGTCCGGCTAAGCCGCCCCGGTCGGGAAAGAAAATATCAAATAGTCCCAGCCCAGCCAGAACGAAAAGGAGGGCGCCGATAAGAGAAACTCCGACAAGGCCTCGTCTTTCCTCAATGAGAAGAGTGGCGCCGACAAGAATTAAAATCGAGGGAATAAGATAATAGCCGGCTCCGAGGAAGAGGCCGAGATTGTGAAAAACAAAAACGCCTACCGGCCCCGCCTGACCGGCGCTTGAAAGAAGCATTACGAGGGCGAGAGCCAGGAAAACAACGGCCCAGATGCTCGTTTTAAGATCGGGATGAAGGAGGTGTTTTCCTTCCACTTCTTCTTTCTTTTCGGATTTGGTTCCCTTTTCCGGTTTAGAGTTTTTTCTTTTTTTCTTCGGCATTCCAATATTATCTCAATTTTTGGCGAATTAATCGAATAGGCTCAGAGGCGCTTCGGATTTTTCGCCGAGCGATCCGGCTTCGTTGTTCTTGGCGATTAGCTCTTTGGAGCGGGCGATGATCTCGGGCAACTTCAGAAAACTATTCCTAAGCGCCCCAAGGACGGTGGTCGATCTTAAGGCGGCGGCCGGATGGTAGAGGGGAAAGATGAGCTTTCCCCGAAGGCGGAAAACTCTTCCCTGGTCGCGGGAAATTTTCGCTTCGGGCAGGAAATAATTCATGGAAAAGCGACCGAGGGGGACGATGATCTTGGGGTTAATGACCTCTATTTGTTTTTTTAAATAAGGGGCGTAAGCGGCAATTTCCTCGGGCAGGGGATCGCGGTTCTGGGGCGGCCGGCGTTTCACGATATTTGTGACATAAACCGATCCGCGCGGCCACTTAATCTCGGCGAAGAGCTTATCGAGAAGCTTCCCCGCCTGGCCGACGAACGGTCGGCCCTCGCGATCTTCATAGAAACCCGGCGCTTCGCCGGTAAACATTACTTCGGCTTCGGGATCGCCTTCGCCGAAAACTAAATTGGCTTCAATGAGCGGCAGGTGGCTGTCGCTTCTCATTTCCTCCTCCAGTTTTTTCAGCGCTTCAGTTTTAGTCATTGGTCGCGGGTTTGTGTTAATTCTAACGCTTTTCTAATTTGTCGGTAATGATGTTCATAGTGATTCTTGTTGGTATAGTCTTCTGGGCGATTGCCTTTTTCTTTTCCGAAGAACCAGCCGAATAGATCCGACCGCGATTTCAGGTTATCTTCCCCGATCCGATCGATTTCCTCCTGTATTTTTTCTTGCCAACTCTCCCACTCGGAGATGAGATCGGCGGGAGTGCGATTCCTGTAATATTCAATATTTTTACGGTTGAAGTCATCATACTCTTCCGATGAAGTCATCCATCGCGGAAGCCGCTTGGTCTCCCAGGTGATTTTTATCACCTCAGCGCTTCGTTTTTCCCAGCCGACCATGTGAGCGACAACATCTTTGACCGTCCATTTGCTGGTAACCTTTACATCCCAGTCATCGGGCCTCAGCGTTTTGAGATAGGAGATAAAATTGAGCATCAGCGAATAGCGTCGATTTTCTATTATTACCTTAACATATGACGGAAATAGGCGTAAATAATCGTCATACCCGCCAGTCGGGTGTCGGGAACCAGAGCCACAGTCTCCTTACACCAGCTGCGACTATCGTGCTATAATCACCCCGATGAAGCAGAAATCCATCACTAAGAAAGACATAAAAGACGTGGTTGTGGAAGCCGTTGCTCCTTTTTCGAGAGCGGTTCAAAAGGACATCGGGACAATCAAAAAAGATCTCGGGACAGTTCAAAAAGATGTCAATCAAGTCAATAAAAGACTCGGCGGATTAGAAACCCAGGTTAAAGCTCTGGGGAACGAGGTAGAAGAAGTAGGGGCGGAGGTGGCTGATATGAGAAAAAACGCCAGCGAACTATATCGTGAAGCTCGATAAATTCATTTCGTTATACCAGAAGCAGGAATCGGAAATTATTTTGCTTAGCGCGCAGGTCAAAAGATTGGAGGAGCGCGTTCTCCAGCTTGAGGGGAAATAATAAAACCGATCGACCCTCTTGGGGGGGGGATTGTTTTTCTTTCGGTTTCGACTCACGCGCCGCGAGCGTTTTTGACGCGTTCCACGAGAAAGTGCCTCCTTGCTCGGTGGCGGCGATGGCCTACGGTATCCGGGTGCAATTTCGGCCGATTATCTATATAATTCCCTTAAATGGCCCTGCCTTCCTATCTCTTTTATCTTTTTGTCGATAGAATCCGGGAGTTTTTAACCCATTGGTACTTAGGCGGCCTCAAGACAATCGCCCACTTTACTTTCGGCCTCCTGGAGGGACTCGACAGGAATCTGGCCCTTAAGGTCTCTCTCCGCCATTTCGGCGAGCCCCTCTATCAGGACCGGTCCGTGATCGGCTGGTTTTTGGGAATTATTTTCCGGAGCTTTAGAATCGTTATCGCCTTGATTCTTTACGGAATTATTCTGGGTATCGCTCTGGCCTGCTATCTCGCCTGGGCCGGCCTGCCTCTCGGGATTATTTATTGGGGCTTCTTTATAAAATGACGACTCTATCCAAGACAACCGAATTATTCTTCGACGATCCGTTGCTCAAATTGGGTACCGTGGGCCAGACGATCAGAAGGATCGTAGTCGAAATCTGGTCGGCCATCTTCCTTGTGGGTTCGGTCATTTTGGCCATTTCGGGTGATCGGCCGCTTTCGGCCGCGGGAATCATTTTCCTTTTTTACGCGGTTGACCGTCTGATTCACGCGGGCCGGGCGAAAAAGACTTTTTCCGAGGCGAAATTCGGAGAAAGGGAAAATATCGCTTCTTATTTCACTGATCCGGCCAGGGAAATCTTGGCTGAGACGGCGGCTAAGTCGGCTTCGTTCGGCGGCGACGTTTTCCTCCGGCTGGCCCTGGAAACCGTTTGGCGGCCGGAGGTAAGAGAGGCCTTGAAAAGATTGGATGTCGAGCCTCACGAATTTAAAAACAAACTCGAAGACGTCTTCCAAAAGACGGTCGAGACGAGAGAGGATAAGAAAACAATCGGAGCCGAGGTTCAGGAGATAGCTCTTGCTTCATTCAGGACCGCTTGGGAAGGCGAAACCGACGAAGTGACTCCGGCTGATTTTTTCGCGGCCTTGAGCAATTTAGACGAAAAGAATATTTCTCTGGTTTTCGGGATTTTCGAGATTGCCGGGAGCGATTTTGAGCGAGCCTTAATTTTCGGCCGGCTGCGCCGGCGGTTTATGATTGGCTCGGTCGGCCTGGGCGGCTTGAACGGCGAGCCGTTCGGTTTGAGACACAGATATATGAACAGAGCCTGGACGGCGAGACCCACGCCGACGCTCGATCAATTCTCGGTTGACTTCACCGATTTGGCCAGGCTTGGGCGGACGGGCTTTATGATCGGTCATGAAAGCGAATTCAGGCGCCTGGTCGATATTTTGGCGAGACCGGATCGGCCGAACGCACTTTTAGTGGGCGACGCGGGGACGGGCAAAGAGACGATCGTGGCTCACTTGGCCGAGGCCATCGTGAAAGACGAGGTGCCTCCGCCGCTTTTTGACAAAAGACTTGTAGCCGTCGATTTAAACGGACTCTTGGCCGGCGCCGAGGCGGCCGAGCTCGAATCGCGGCTCAAGAAAATCTTCACCGAAATCAGCGAAGCGGGGAATATTATTCTTTATCTTCCCGAAGTCCATAATTTGGCTCGGACGGCCGGGGCCAAAGGGCTCAACGCTTCTCAAATCATCACCCCTTATATTTTGTCCAATGACTTTCCCGTCATCGGCGCCACTCAGCCCAAAGAATTTAAGCAGCTCATTGATCCTGACAGCGCTTTTAAAAACGCTTTTCAAAATATCGAGGTGGGAGAGGTGAGCGCGGACGAGGCGGAACGGATTTTGACCTATCAGGTAATTCCTCTGGAGCGGATCTACAAAATTAAAACGGCTTATTCGGCCGTAAAGATGGCGGTCGCTTTGGCCCACCGCTATTTTAACGATCGAAGACTGCCGGCTTCGGCGAGCGACCTCTTAAAGGAAGCTCTTTCCGAGGCCACCGGCCGGGGGCTTAAGAGACTCACGGGCGACGAGGTGATTAAAACGGCCGAAGAGCGGATTAACATTCCTCTCCACCGCCCTGGCGAAGGGGAGAAAGAAAAATTGCTTAATCTCGAGCCGTTGATTCACGAGCGATTGGTCGACCAGAACGAGGCGGTGGCCGGCGTCTCAAGAGCCCTGCGGGCCTACCGGAGCGGCTTGGGCCGGAAAGGCGGGCCGATTGCCAGTTTCCTTTTCGTCGGGCCGACCGGAGTGGGTAAAACGGAGCTGGCCAAAATTCTGGCTGACATCCAATTCGGCTCGGAAAAAATGATGATTCGCTTTGATATGGCCGAGTATCAGGACAAGGAAAGCGTGAACCAGTTCATCGGATCGGCGGACGGCGCGGTTACCGGCGCCCTAACCGACGGAGTTATTGAAAAGCCCTACAGTTTGATTTTGCTTGATGAGTTCGAAAAAGCCCATCCCGACATCCTGAATCTCTTCCTTTCTGTCTTGGATGACGGCCGGCTGACCGATCGCCTGGGCCGGGTGGTTAATTTTGAGAACACGATTATCATCGCCACCTCGAACGCCCATT
>DATKRQ010000061.1:0-4159 GCA_035532135.1 Candidatus Tyrphobacter sp. | reverse complement strand
TGCTCGGATGGGGATAAAATTTTACCCCCAGCCGGACGTCGGATTCTTCGGGCGCCGAAGCGACGGTAAAATATCTCCGATTACCCCGACTATCCAAAGAGACGTTCCCCAGAGTCCACTCCAGATACTGCCCGGGCTTGAATTTCAATTTCTGATCGGGCTCAAAAACGAAATCATAAACATCGTCGGCAATCATTTTTTTCTCCTTAAGCCGCAGGAGATATTTTCTCTTCGGGCTTACGAGATAGGAAAAGACATTCGCGGAAAGCAGAGCCAGTTCCGGAGTGGAATAAACCGACCCCAGATGGATGGCCGGCGCGAAAAGAAAACCGGTCAGGGCGCCATAGGCCACCCGAAGCGATTTGGTGGGCGGCGTGGTCAGGGGTTCGGTTAGCATCACGAAGGCGAAGAAAAGCCAGGGCGAATGAAACAGCGCTTGGTTCAGGGTGGAGAAAATCCCGCTGGTCCCGGAACCGGTGGCTAAAATGACCGCCAGGGAAACGCCGAGGAAACTTAATACCAAATCGAAGCGGATAATCTTTCGGACAAGCAAAAGCCCGCCAACGAGAACCAAGGGCATCATCAGCGAATTGCCAATCCACCAGCTGGCTGGCTGATTCAGGACAAAGGCCGTCAAAGCCACTGCGAGAGCGGCCGGATTGAAAAGATGCTTCCTGTTGATGGCTAAGATGTATTTCGAAGCCATGGCTAAAATCGAAGCCCAGAGAAGGGTGGGAAGGGCCGAAAGGTCGAGCAGGGTCTGCATCGGCGTGATGATTAAGGCCAGAATCAGAGCGGTGATATACAAGGATTCGGCGTTGGCCGGAACCTTGAAAACGGAGGCAAAAATCTTGTTGGTGATCCAGGAGACGATAAGAATGATAATTAAGGAGGAGACGATTCCGGCCGGCGAATAATGAAGAAGGCCGAAGAAGCTAAAGATAACGGCGGCGGCCAAAAGGAGGATGAGGTAATAGAGAACCGCCCGATACATCGTGATTCGGTTCAAGAAGCCGTCAATAAAGTCGATTAATTTTCTAAACATGGTTATTTAAAAAACGCTTTCCTCAAAACCGCTTGTCATTACCGGCCGCCCGTCGGCTTTAATCAAATAGCCCTCGAAACCATTAAGCCTTTGGATGAAATCCAGGCCGGGTCGGCCCATGGCAAAAGCGGCGGTGGCGAAACGATCAGCTTCATAAATATTCGGGCCGATGACCGTAAGGCTTACGACGTCCGTAATGGCTTGTCCCTTGCGTAGGGGATTATAAATATGCTGGCCGCGGAAATAAGTGCCCGACGTGGCTATTGCCCGATCGGTTAATTGGATTCTTTTAACGATCTGATTCGGATTAAAGGGGTTTCTCACGCCGACCGACCAATTTTTTCCTCGATTGTTTTTCCCCCTGGCCTCGATATCGCCGCCGGCTTCGATATAGAAATCAACGTAACCGTCTTTGGATAAAATCTCCGCCGCTTGGCGGATGGCCCAGCCCTTGACAAGTCCCGACGGATCGTAATGGCCGGCCGGCGTCAGGATGTCGAAATAGCCGCCGGTTTCCCTTTTGGTTTCTTCGGCCAGGCTAAAAATCAGTTTCATTTCTTCGCTCCAATCGGATTCCTTAATCTTGTCTTGATTGATAAGCGAAAGTTCGCTTTCCGGTTTGAAAGGACTGAATTTCCGATCGACCCAATCGAAATAGTCGAAAATCTTCTGAATCTCCTCTGGTGAAACCGATGGATCGACGACTTCGACCGTAATCGGCATTCCCATCAAATCTCTGGTTTCTTTCATAGGTTAGTTTTTGGCCTGGGCCAAGGCCGAGGCCAGAGATTCCCGAAAAGCGTAGCTTGTATCGGTCGCTCCGGAGACGATATCCACGTTGGCGTTCTGAGTCTTGAGGGCTTCCTCTCTTAGGTAAGGCGTGGCCTGACTGCTCACATAAAGGGAATAAGACCGATCTTTGGGATAATCGAGAAATTTGACGTCCGTAAGCTGGCCGCCCTGAATTACGGCCTCAACCTGAACGTTACCGTAATAAGCGTTGGCCGATTGACCGACATAGGTGCCGTCGCGATAAAGGCCGGAAGCGATCGGCTTCGGACCCGAACTCGTCTTTAAAGGAGTGCTGGGTTTGGCTTCGGCGGGAGATGGGGGAGTCGGATTTCCGTTTGTTGACAGGAGAGGATTTAGAGTTTGTTTTTGAGTCGAATTTTTGGTGACTAAGGCGTATAAAATGAAAGTCAAAACGACCGATAGGGAAAGGATCAGTTTTTTCATGGTTTAAAGGCCTCTTTGGCCGCTTTTATTAATACGTTTAGGTTCTTGGAATTGGTGCGATCCATGAATTTTCGGTTCAGCTTGAGTTTAATTTGCGGATTTGTTACTGTTTTAAAGTGATTCGGCAAACTCCGATGCTTCGGAAGAGGATAAAACTTTATCTCTGCCTTTTTTGTTTTGCTTTGGCGATCGTTTTTGCGGCCGGCTACGCGCTTAAAGTCAAGGAAGCGGAAGAGCCGGTCGCTTCCGGCCCGTTTGTTTCGGCGGGTGTCAATTGGCCGACCTACGGAGGCGACGTCAAAAATTCCTTTTCCAATTCTCAATCGGCCATTTCCTCGAAAAATATTTCAAGACTTAAACAGGCTTGGTTCGCCAAGGCCGACGGCGAGGTTTCCGGAAATCCGATCATCGTAAACGGCGTCGTTTATTTTACGACTGATTCCGGTTCGGTCTACGCCGTCAATCAAAATTCCGGCCGGGGAATCTGGGTCAAAAAAATGGACGGCTCGCCGATTAACTCAGGGCCGCTTTATGACGAAGACGCTGTTTTTATTTCCACCTCCGCCGGACGCGTTTTCGCGCTTTCGCCTTCGACCGGCCGGACCGTCTGGAAGACAGGCGTTATTTTCGGCAATCTGCCGGATGCCCTAAGAGCTTCGCCCCGCGCCTGGGACGGGGTTATTTATCAAAGCCTGGGCGGCACTGATGACAATAAATTGGAACGGGGAGGGGTGGTGGCCCTGGACGAAAAAACCGGCTCGGAATTATGGAAAACGGATTTAGTTGACTATGGCGGCGGCGGCAGCGCCGTCTTTAGTCCGCCGGCCATCATTCCCCAATTCAACGAGCTGGTGGTGGCCACCGGAAATCCCACTCCCTATCCTTCGAACGAATCGCAGGATAATAAGGGGCCTGTCCCGGCCGGAAGGGATCTTTATTCCGATAGTTTCGTGGCTCTTTCCCTAAAGGACGGCCGCGTCCTTTGGTCTAAGCAGGTTCATCGCGGAGACGCCAACGATTTTGACTTTATGGCCGCTCCCAACGCGCTGAGCACTATTAAAGGTGGCGTGGCGGTCGGCGCCGGAAGCAAAGACGGCCATTATTATTTGGTCGACGCCAAAAATGGCGATTCGATTTGGGACGCCGACTTAACCCTCAATCAGCAAAAAACTTTGATTATGACAAGCGCCGCTTCGGGTCAGGATTCCATTTTCTTGGGGACGATGGACGTGCCGAACGGCGTTTCGACCTGGCCGAAGAACTATCAGTCTCCTGGAAGCGGCCGGGCGGTTCGATTGGACACTTCAACCGGCCGGATTGTCTGGTCCGAAGACTTAGGCGCGACCATCGCGGCCGCTCCGGTCATAACCAACAACATTCTCTTTATAATGGACGCTCAGGGCACCCTTTTCGCTCTCGACTCCGAAAACGGGAAAACGCTCAGTCAATTTGAAACCGGAGGCCAGATTTGGAACGCCGAGGCCGCCCTTTCCGCCGCTCAAAACATGGTCTTCGTTCCCTTATCGAAGAAAAACGGCCTTTTGGCTTTTCGCCTCCAATAAATGATTACTGTTTTATACGCTTTTTTGGATACGCTCGAATGGATGGTGGTTCTTTTTACCTTTTATACCCTGCTCATTCCTTTCGGCGGTTTCAAAAGAGAAAGAAGAAAGACGCTATCCGATCCCAAATCGTCTTTCGCTATCATTATTCCGGCTCATAACGAGGAAAAAGTAATCGGCTGTCTTGTCGAATCGTGCTCCCGGCTCGATTACCCGGCGGGACTCTTCGATATTTACGTGATAGCCGATAATTGCTCCGACGGCACGGTGAATGTCGCCGGAGCCAAGGGCGCCATTGTTCTAAAAAGGAAAAATC
>DATKRQ010000060.1:0-3366 GCA_035532135.1 Candidatus Tyrphobacter sp. | reverse complement strand
ACAGAGCTGCTCTAAAAAGAGCTGCCGCGCTGGTAAGTGAGACGCTCCCTGGGGTTGGGGTGGAGTGTTTCTTGCTCGGGTTCGAGGGTGCTTCCGAAGTTATTTGGAATCAAATTACCGAGTCCGACGACAAGACGGAAGAGGAAAACGACCGCTTCTCCGCGCTTTCAATCGCCTAATCTGTCATGAATTCTCTGGCCCCGGCTTGTTAAAAACAAGCCGGGGCTTTTTTAGACTAGTTGCTCAATTAAAATTATGAGGATAAGATTGTTTTATGAATAAAAACAAAAAAAGCCTCGGTTTAATTTTGATCGCGGTGGCGATTGGAGCGGCAATTTTTGTTTTCTTCGGAGAGCGGAGAGCGGTTAATAAGAACAATCAAAATCCGGTCGAATCAATCAAACAAACAAAAGATATGCCAACGGAAACGAATGGTCTTCAGATAACCGACGAGATAATAGGTACCGGCGCCGAGGCTAAGGCGGGGGACACGGTAACGGTAAATTATGTAGGCACCTTAACCGACGGAAAAAAGTTCGACAGTTCCTATGATCGCAATGAGCCCTTTTCTTTCGTTTTGGGTGCGGGCCAGGTTATTAAGGGCTGGGACGAAGGGGTAGCCGGGATGAAGGTGGGTGGGAAGAGGAGACTGGTTATTCCGCCCGATTTGGCCTACGGCAATCAGAGCATCGGCAACGGCCTGATTCCCGCGAATTCAACGCTTATTTTCGAGGTCGAACTTTTGGCGGTCAAACCTCCCCAGGGGTAGGCGGGAAATTTATGCCCGAGCTACCTGATTCCACCTGTCCGGTCTGCCACGTCGCTCTGCCAGCCAACGCTTATTTTTGCCCCAATTGCGGGAAAGCTCTTAGAGAAAAGCCGCCTACGGTTTCGGTTCTCGATCAGATGGGGGTTTATCTTGTAAGCATTCTCCTGCCGCCGCTAGGATTTTGGTACACCTGGAAGTATCTGAGGTTTCACGATCGGAAGCTCGCGACAATTGGTCTTGCGGCCGCGATTTTGACTTTGATTTCTTTGGTCTTGTCCGTTTGGCTCGGCGGCAAGGCGATAAATTTATTAAATCAGTACGTGAATCAATCCCTCAATCTGCCGAATCTCGGCGGATTGGGAGGATTTTAGGCTTATTGATACTGGATATAGCTCGGCTGGGGGCTTAGCTTCAGGAGTTCGACCGGAGTCAGAAGACGACTGCCGGGTTCGCGGATGTCGTTTTTGTAAAACAGTTTAAAACCGGTGAACTGAACCGGTTCTTGGTAAATGAAATCGTGATAAGTTTTTAACTTTTGGGCCGGCGGTCCGAAGCCGTCCATATCCATAACAATTTGCACTTCCGGCAGGGGTTTGATCTGACGATAATTGGTAACCATCGCTTGAGTAAAGCGGTGAACCACCAGGATTTTAGGAGGTAAATTATTCTCGTCGACAATCTTAGCCAGATATTCGGCCGCCCAGTTAATGTCGGTGGCGTCCATTGTCCCGATGACCGTTCCCGGCCTTTTGCCGGTTTTCATCGAGAATTCCGGGTCTAAGGCCAAATTAACCTGAGGTAATTCCAAATAAGGCTTCAAGAGCGGAACTTCGGTTTGGACGTTGCTCAGGCCTACCTGAACGTCCAGAAAAACGATGCCGTTTACTTGATTCGTCATTTCAATCACTTCGTTTATTTGATCGGGTGGCATCCGAAGCCGGTATTTTCCGTCGGCGCCGGGAGTCGCCTGAGCGGCCACGGCAACATAGTCTATGGCGGGAAGAACGGGTGTCGAAGGGTCGGCCACCTGCCAGAGGTTTGCGGTGTCCGTCAATCTTTTTATGACTTCGGCGGGCGGATACTCCCCCAGGATACCCATTTGAGGCGAATAGAGATTGCCGTAATAGGCCACTATCCGTTTGAAGGGCAGAATGGCTCCCGAATCGGGATAAACGGTTCTTATCGGCCAGAGGCCGGGCGTCGATGTTCCCGAGACGCTCGCGGTTTTAAGGTTGGCTAATTGGAGAAGCTTTTGGTCGTAAGCTTGGGTGTTTAGCGGGGGATAGGCGCCGCGGATTTTTGAAATCAAATTCAGGTCTTCAGTCGAGACGGCGTTGCTTATAATAAGCACTCTCGGATACCAAGCGACGACCGCAAGGCCGCCTAAGAGGCATAAAAAAACGGCGCCCGCGACAAAGAGAAAACGCTTCGATTTGAAATATCGGCCGCCTCGGTCAACTTCCGGTTTATCGGTAGCCATAATGATTTTTAATGTAACCCGATTTGATATTCGTATAAGTGCCGGTAGACGCCTCTTTTTTTGTTGATTAATTCCTCGTGAGATCCGCGCTCGACGATTTTCCCCTTATCGAAAACGAGAATCAGGTCGGCTTTTCGGATGGTGGAAAGCCGGTGGGCGATGATGAAGGTTGTCCGGCCGCGCATCAATTTTCCTAGGGATTCAGTGACGGTCTTTTCGGTTTTCGCGTCAAGGGCGCTCGTCGGCTCGTCGAGAATGAGAATGGCCGGATCGCGGAGGATAGCTCTGGCGATAGCCACTCGCTGCTTTTGCCCCACCGAGAGCTTAATGCCCCGTTCGCCGACAATCGTTTCGTATTTTTCGGGCAGGGTGTTGACGAACTCATCAATGCGCGCCTGCTTGGCCGCCGCGATCACTTCGTTGTCTGAAGCACCGAAAGAACCGTAGCGGATATTCGCTTTAAGCGTGTCGTTGAAGAGGGCCACTTCTTGGGGAACGACTGCGATTTGTTTTCGGAGCACCGTGAGGTTAAGTTTCCGCGTATCCGCGTCGTCTATGAGCACCCGCCCTTCATCAGGAAAACCGTAGCCGGAGATAAGGGAAATAGCCGTGCTTTTTCCCACACCCGATTCGCCGACGAGCGCGATGATTTGCCCCGGCTTAGCTTCAAAGGTGATGTCGGTTAAAACCCAGGGCTGATCGGGGCCGTAGCGGAAAGAGACTTTTTCGAAAGCGACCCGACCCTCTATGCGGTTTAATTCAATCGCTTCCTCCGGAATATATTTCTCCTTAGGTTCTTCGAATACCTCTTCAAGGTGAGCGGCCGAAATAATGCCGTTCTGGATTATTTGCCAACTGTAGCCAAGTTGGACAAAGGGGCCGAAAAACATTCCAGCATAAGCATTCAGAGCTATAAGTCCACCGATAGTTATGACTCCGTTCGCGATTAAGTGAACTGACATTATAAAAATTGTAAGCTGGGTTGCGAGAACAATCGCTCTTTGGAAAAAACCGACATTGCTCCAAATAGTCTCAAGCCCATACCACAGACTATAAGCTTTGTTGAGAAGAGCGGACCGCGTTTTTTCTGATTCGTATTCCTCGGCGGCGGCCTGCT
>DATKRQ010000059.1:0-3202 GCA_035532135.1 Candidatus Tyrphobacter sp. | reverse complement strand
GGCCACCACCTTGCTCGTAGTCAAAGCCACGGCGTTTGAGAGATTACAGGTTGAAGAAGCGTTCGGCGTTGGTCCCGTCGTCTCCCAAACCGTGCCGCTCGAAAGATAGACGCAAGTGGGGTCGGTAGAGGTGGAGTTAGTTCGGATCTTCAAGAAACTGCCGGTCGTCGTGGCGTTGGTGCTTGTTGATTGGGCGAGACTCGCGTAAACCTCCACCTGGCTTGAATTCTGAACCAGACGCTGAACCGTGCTTAAAACGAAGTTCAGCTGGCCCGTCACTTCGTTTGCCGCCACTTCTTGGTTATTGGACTGGACGGTGGTTGTGAGGATGCTCACGAAGAGTCCGGCTACGATGGCGAAGATGGCCACGTAGATCAGGAGTTCGACGAGAGTGAGGGCGGATGTTCTTTCCCGCTTATTCTGAAAAAGATTTTTGGCCAGTTTAGACGCCATGCTTTGATAAATTTATTTATGTTCTCGTCCGCTTTCCGACAAGACGTTCCAGGGCCGAAACCCGTTTTTCCAATTCCGCCACCTCAACAAAACTCGCTTTGTTTTTCTCGATTGATTTAATTTCAATCCGGAGCGTCTCGATTTCCGATCTGACGAATTCCTTTAGTTCCGCCGCCACACGATCTATTTTTTGATCGAGGGAATCAACCTTTTTATCAAGGGAACAAATCCTATTTTCGATCATGGCCGACGTCCGATCCAGTTTTTGATCAAGAGACACGACACCCTCAGCCACCAGACCAAGCTGTTTCTCGAAGTCCTCTATTAAAACTCCGACATCCGAAATCGAAAAAGTTTTCTTTATTACCTTGGTTTTTCTTTTGTTTGTCGATTTTTTCATTTTCTCAATTTGACTTGAACGAGCGAAAAATATTTTTTAAAGCGATCCCTTGGTTTGATATCCCTGGATAAGCTGAAGAAGATACTGAATAATCTTAAGGAGAATTCCCAATAAGTCCTTAACCACTATGATTAAGTCTTTCCCGATTGTGTTTAGCTGCGGCAGAATGGAATTCAAATCCATATTACTGATAATTATCTCATTAATAGGGACACGAGGTCAATATAGACTTCTCCACAATCCCCTCTCGGGCTGAAACATTCTATGCCCGAAGTTTTTTTTACGGTCCGATAAACAGGCTGAGGGGGCGATTAGCGACGCCTCTCAAGGGCCGACACCCTCTTTTCCAGGGCGGCAAATTCCTCAACGTCAACCTTTCTCTTGAGAGAGTTCTTCGTAAATTCGGCGTCTTCCTTTACAATTCCCAAATCAGTGGCCAAACCGCCGATCATTTCCGTATGAGAATCCAGAATTCTTGTGTGAGAGTCCAACTTACTTCTAACATCGCTTAAATCAGTGGCCAAACCGCCGATCATTTCCGTATGAGAATCCAGAATTCTTGTGTGAGAGTCCAGGGTTTTTTTGACGTCGCCGTATTGCTCAGCAATTAATTTAACATTGTCATCAATTCTTTCGACAATGACTCCCAAGCGGCGGATTTCAGCCGATGAGTCTTTCGGCCGGAGCTTATTCAATTTTAAAATTGATTTCCTGATTTTGACCATTGCTTTACCTTAATTTTAACCAGAAAACGACAAGCGTCAATCCGCTTTTAAATCCGCCGAAACCGCCTCACGCCTTGATCATGAACAAGGCGTGGAAGCGTTATTCCTCAGCAGAGCCGCGGGAAGACTCAAACAAGCGCTCGGCCCGTCGCTTAAATAATCTATCGGATTCAGGGTGACGCCGACCGGCACCAGACCCTGAGCCGGTGGCAAATGCATAAGGCCCGGCGCTGTCGTCGTTACCTGCCAGCCGCCGGGCGGGGTGATATAGACGCCGAAGTGAAGATGGGGACCGGTCGCGTAACCAGTGGTATCCGAATAGCCGATAAGTTCTCCCCTCTTCACCTGTTCCCCGTCGCTTACCACCTGCTTCGCCAGGTGGGCGTAAAGCGTGCTTAAGCCGTCGGGGTGCTCGATTAAAACGTAACAGCCGTACTGATATTTCCGCCAGGCGTTCACGTCGTTGCAGTCGACGTGGGCCACGACGCCGTCGGCCGCGGCGTAAATAAGCGTGCCGACCGGCGTGCCGATATCCAACCCGTTATGGGGCTTCATTCCATAAAGGCTCGGATCCACGTGACCGTAAAGCTGGGTAATATGGCCCGTGCCTCCCTGATCCGCCATAAGTAGCGGCCAAGCAAAAAGACCGGGGGTTGGCTGAGGAATGGCCCCGGGCTGGATCCGGCTTTTAAGTTGTTGCTCCATCTGATAAATTTCGTCGGCAATCGCGTTCTGTTGGTTTATCAAGGCGTTATATTGGCTTTGATAGACGCTTTCCTGGCCTTTGGTTACTTCGAGAACCTGGGTCTTGTCGGCTTTCTCCTGGACGACGATCGACTTTCTATTCACCAGATTCTGCTGTTCCGCTTTAATATCCGATTGTTTTTGGTTTGTCGCGTCGATGGTGCCGGAAAGAACGGTGTCCAAATTGGCTAATTCCGAAACGTTTACGGAAAGACCGTTTTGAATGTCTCTTAAGCTTTGGAGTTCGAAAACGCTATCGGAAAGCGTCGACTTCGAAAGGATAAGCGCGAGCGTCCCTCCCTGATTACTCTCTTCTTGTATCCGCCTCAAAACTTCGCCCACCGCTTCCTTTTTAACCGAGATGCTGTTTTCCACGTCGACCTGCTTGCCCTGAAGGAGCTGAAGTTCCAGATCGAGCTTCTGGATATTCACCTGGCTCGACTGGATGCTCAGATTCAGCTGATTGACGTTATAGTCAATTTGAGAAAGATCCCGCTGCAGGCTCTGCTTTTGACTCGTCACCTGATCGATTTTGGCCTGTGTCTGGGCAATCTGCTGGTTGATTATTTGGAGCTCTTTGGTTTTATCGGCAATGGACTGATTTAAATCGGCCGGCGGAGGCGAAGAGGTGGCGGCGAGAGTTAATTCAGCCCCGAAAGATGAAAAAAAGCAGCCCACTAAAACAAGGGAGATCGCTCCGTAAAGCCTCCCTTTCCTCAAAAAGCCCGGCCAAGCTTTTTTTGGCGCGGGGTATTTTTTCTTTGTCTTCTCAATCATTGGCCCAGTTTCTGAAGCGCGGCGTCAATTCTTTTAAGCGTCTTGGTTTTTCCTAAAATCGGCATTATTTCAAAGGGCCCGGGCGAAAATCTTTCGCCCGTCA
>DATKRQ010000058.1:0-3148 GCA_035532135.1 Candidatus Tyrphobacter sp. | reverse complement strand
GACTTATTCTCGAAATACTATTCATGATTGCCTTATTTGTTTTTATTTTGACCCCGATTCTTCTCGCGGCGGCCGTATTTTTTATATTCGCTTTGGACTCTTTAGTTAGGGGGCACGATTTGCCCACGAGCCGACGGGCGGCCAAGATCTTGGTTAAAATTTTCGAGAAGCGTGAGCCAAGAGCCTTTATTTTTTACGATCTGGGTTGCGGCCGGGGCACCTTGGCTTTGGCGGTAAAAAAAGCCCTGCCCGAAATCGAGGTCTACGGATTCGATCTAAGTCCGATTAGGATTTCCTTGGCTAAGCTGAAATCCTTTTTAAGGAGAACGAAAGTTTATTTTAAGGAACAGGATATTTTTAAGACCGATTTAAGCCGGGTCGATGTCGTTTATACCTATCTCTGGTACGACTTAATGCCGCCCTTGGAAGAGAAGCTCAGGCGGGAATTGAAAGAGGGGGCGATGGTTATAACCAACACCTCGAAATTCCCGAATTGGGAATCGGCGGAAAAGATCGTCACTTATCCCGGAGTTTCTCGTCTGCCCGACTTTGAAACCTTATTCGTTTATGTTAAAAAGGGGACGAATAATTAAGCCTGTCGAACTCAATGAGAATAGTGAGCCTGTCTAATTAATGAAAATCCTGACGATTGAGACGTCGTGCGACGAGACAGCCTTGGCGTTAGTCGAGGCGGGTGGGGGGTTGAAGAATCCGCGTTTTAAGGTTTTGGAAAATCTGGTTTCTTCCCAGGTTAAAATCCACCGGCCCTTCGGCGGGGTGGTGCCCAACCTGGCTAAGCGGGAACACCTGAAAAACCTGCCGATCCTTCTTAAGCGGATCGAAAAAAAAATCGACTTGAGCAAGATTGATTTGTTGGCCGTGACGGTGGGGCCGGGACTGGAACCGGCTCTTTGGGTTGGGATAAATTTTTCTCGAGTCCTGGCCGAGAAATTGAAAAAGCCTTTAATCGGCGCGAATCATCTCGAGGGGCATCTCTACAGTTTTTTGCTTACGCCGGAAAATAAAATTCCCAAAATCTTTCCGGCGACGGCCTTGCTTGTGAGTGGCGGGCATACGATTCTGCTCAAGATGACTTCTCTTACCCAATGGAAAAAAATCGGGGAGACGAGGGACGACGCGGCGGGCGAGGCCTACGACAAGGTGGCGAGACTGCTCGATTTTCCCTATCCCGGCGGGCCGGAAATTGAAAAAGCGGCGAGAAAAATAAAGTCGGGATTTATCGATTTTCCCCGCCCGATGATGAATCAAAAAAATTATGATTTCAGCTTCTCCGGCCTGAAGACAGCCGTCCTTTACGCCGTCCGCGATTGGCCTGGGAAATTGGGCGAAGGGGACAGGGCTTTAGTCGCGGCCTCTTTCCAGAGGGCGGCCGTGGAGGTTTTGGTTAAGAAAACCATCCGGGCGGCCAAAGAAACGAAGGCCAAGTCGATAATTCTTTCGGGCGGGGTGGCGGCCAATAAATTCTTGAGGAGCGAGCTTAAGGAAGGGGCGGAAGGCGAAGGACTAAATTTCCTGGTTCCCGAATTCGAATTCAACACCGATAACGCGGCCATGATCGCCCCCGCCGCTTATTTTAGTTTTTTAAGGAAGAAGAAGCGCCGGCTTATAGCCCAGGCCAACCTAAGCGTCTGATTCTTCCCGACACCCCGATTTTTAAGTAGAATACTCATATTATGGCCGACTTTGAAATGGAGACCCGCTACGACCACGAAAAGGAAAGCGAGATTTACACCCGCTGGGAAAAATCGGGATATTTTAACCCAGACGAATGCGTTAAGGGTGGTTTCACGGAGCCGGACGCCGAACCCTTCTCTTTGGTTCTCCCGCCGCCGAATGTAACGGGGACCTTGCACATCGGCCACGCCTTTGAGGATACCGTCCAGGATGTGGTGATTCGCTATGAGCGGATGAGGGGAAGGCGGACTTTGTGGATACCAGGGACGGATCATGCGGCCATCGCTACCCAATCGAAAGTAGAAAAGATACTCGAGAAAGAGGGGATAAAAAGGAACGATTTAGGACGGGAAGAATTTCTGAAACGAGTTAATCTTTTTGCTAAGGAGAGCCATGATACGATCGTAAAGCAGATAAAGAGGCTGGGCGCTTCGCTTGATTGGAGCCGCGAGGCCTATACGCTGGATGAAAAAAGAAGCCTCTCGGTTCGCGCGGCCTTTAAGAAGATGTACGATCTTGGTCTTATCCGGCGTGATTTCCGCGTTGTTAATTGGGATCCTAAGGGTCAGACGACCATTTCCGACGACGAAGTGGTCTATATAGAGCGTAAGGCCAAGCTGTACACGTTTCGTTACGACAAAAATTTTCCGGTTTCTATCTCGACCACTCGGCCAGAAACAAAATTTGGCGATGTTGCAGTAGCTGTTCATCCGAGCGACAAGAGATACGAAGAGCTTGTGGGCAAAAAATACCATCCGGATTTCTTTGGTGTCACGCTTAATGTTGAAATTATAGCCGATGAAACGGTTGATAAAGATTTTGGAACCGGAGCCGTCGGCGTTACTCCCGCGCACAGTATGACTGATTTGGAAATAGCCAAACGGCATAATTTGAGTTGGGGACAGGTGATTGACGAACGTGGGAAAATGATGATTGGTCCCGAAGGCGTCCGGAATGAGAAAACCGAGAAGGCTCGGCAAACAGTCGTTGATAGGCTCCGAAGCGCGGGGCTTTTAGAGAAAGAAGAGGAAATAGATCAAAATGTGGCAACCGCCGAGAGATCTGGTGGCGTCATCGAACCTCTAACTAAAGTTCAGTGGTTTATTATGGTGAATAAAAAATTTAAGGTTGAAGTCGGTAAATTTAAGGGAGAACAAAAGACGCTGAAGGAACTGATGCGCGAGGCGGTTTCAGATGACGGAGTGGAGATTGTGCCGGAACGGTTTAAGAAAATATATTTCAATTGGATCGATAATTTGCACGACTGGTGCATTTCCCGGCAGATATGGTTTGGCCATAGGATCCCGGTCTGGTATAGGGGCGACATCAAGCAAGACTCTCTGTTATCGCAAAGCGATTTATCCAGAGACGACAAAGATATTCGTGTCGTCGTCGAGCCGCCGGAAGGCGACGATTGGGTGCAGGATACCGATACTTTGGATACCTGGTTTTC
>DATKRQ010000057.1:0-2037 GCA_035532135.1 Candidatus Tyrphobacter sp. | reverse complement strand
TGCCCCGGCCGAAAACGAGGATGACGATAAGAGAAGCCAAAAGAAGGGAAGCGCCGTAATTCAAGGTCCGGCTAAAATTCCACCGGTTAGCCATTGTCGCTTTTCGGCGGGGGGAGCCTATGATGGCGTTTTTTGAAAGCCGACTAAAACCCTCCCCGGGTTTAAGGGTTCTGAGCTTGCTTAGTTTCGCGATTAAATCTTCTTCAGTCATTTTTTTCTAAAACCTTCTTGAGATTTTTGACGGCTCGATACTGGATTAACTTCACCGCTCCCTCGCTTTTCCCCAAGACCTGGGCCGTTTCTTTAAGCGAGAGATCGTCGACGAACCTTAAAATAAGCGTTTCTTTTTCTATTTCCTTGATTTTCTTTAAGGCTGAGACTATTTCGGCTAATTCCATCTTTTGGTCGAGCGCCAACTCCTGATTCTCGTCCAAAACCGAAATCTGATCGAGCGTTTCCAAATCCACTTTATTCGTTTCCCGCCCCGGCTTGCGATAGTAATCGTAAACGGTGTTGCGGGCGATCCGATAAAGCCAGCTTCCGAAAGAATAGCCCTTGGGCTCGTACTGATCTATCTTCTGCCAGGCTTTTAAGAACGCTTGATGGGTGAGGTCTTCCGCTTCCTCACGTTGACCCACTTTGATTAGGACGAACCTAAATATCTTTGGCAGATAATGGTTGTAAAGCGGGTCAAAAGCCTGGACCTCCCCATCTTGCAATTTTTTTACCAAATTTTGTTCGTCCTCTAACATGTATAACGAGACTCCGGCTTAAGAAGTTACGGCGACCAAACGCCAGTCTTGGAGCGGGTAGGGGGAGTCGAACCCCCATCTTCATCTTGGAAGGGTGACATAATAGCCGCTATACGATACCCGCTTCGATCATTTTATTCGCCGGGCGGCAGGCCGACCGGCCCCTTGGTGTAAGGAGAGGTGGTAGGACCGTGAAAAGACGGCCGGGCCGTCACGGCTGGCAAACCATCCGCTGGCTGGCCGACCAAGTGGCCGACAATGAGATAAATCGCGACGGCCAAAAAAACAAGAACTAAGATCCAGAGAAATATTTTTTTTGATTCTTCGCTTTTCATGGAAACCGACTCCTTGGCCGGTTCCGAAGATTATATCAAAAACCAGCCATAAATCAATCGGGATTTCGGAGCCAACCCGCTCCTTCGCTGTCCGATCGTTAATCGGAAAGAATACCGACAGGATGCCGCTGCATAAAAGATGGAACCCCGCGCTTTAGTGCGGGGAGATTCATTACTTTCGAAAAATTCCTACTCTACGTTCAGATTGCCGAAGTTCGAGCCGTCGCAGGGTATCGTGTACGCTCCCTGGCCGCTAATGGTGATTGTCTTTGTTTCCCCGGCGGCAAAGCTGTATTCAGCGGTGCTGATATAAATCTTATGCGGCTTGGAATCGGTGTTTTTAACCGTGAACGGGACGCCGGCTTTGATTATTTGCGTTCCGGCCAGTTTGAGTTCGGGACAGCCGAAAAGTGTGCCATTACTTTGGGATCCTTGCTGCTGGGACGACGGTTGCCCATGGTTTTTGCTCGGTCCGTTCATGGAGCCGCCAGCCGGCTGACCGGTTCCCGATAGACCGAAAATCGGGATTAACTTGGGCAGTAAAAAGAAACCGCCGACGCCGATCAGGACGGTAGCGAGGATGAAGCCGACCAGAATGCCGAGAGTGATATCTTTATTCATAAGCCTGATTATACCAAAATCGAAAGATGATTAAAAACCTTTCCCAGTTCGATTCCCCCCGAAGGAACTCGGGAGTTTCTGATTGCTGTGCAGGACAATTGAGATAGCTCGAACGGTTTTCAGCCCACCCCCACACGCGGCGGAGCCGCACCGATGACAATTTCAAGTTTTTCTTTGGCGGCAAATTCTTATACTTCGGGCTTAATTTCTCCGTTAATAATTCGTTGAATAGTTGCTAATCTTTTCTCCAAGTCTTTCTGGCTTAAAATGCCATCACGATATAAACTTCTTACAAATTCATCTCCGTTCTTTCCCGCTTTTTTCGAATT
>DATKRQ010000056.1:0-23467 GCA_035532135.1 Candidatus Tyrphobacter sp. | reverse complement strand
TAACCAGAACTTCATATCGCGGCGATTTATTAAGAACGGGCAGATAATTTTCTTTAGATCTTCTTACCGAAACCTCTATTTCTGCAACTTCGCTTAAACGCCCTATCCACATACCGCCCAAAGCCATTACCGCCGCAATCGTTACTCCGATGCTCTGATTATAAGAGCGTAAATACGTGAACGAAAGGATAATAAGTATAATCACAATCGTGGTTATTCCTAACGGAAGTGAATTGTTTTTTATAAACCTCATTTGAGAAAATAAAAACTTTGATTACCTCAGCATCCCAAACTCTTCCGCTTTCGTCCTCAAGCCCTCTTTAATAGCGTTCTCCATCGTCTTATAGTTTTCATGAACGCAAATAGAAACCTCTCTTCCATCATTGACCACCAAACGTCCGACTATCGGTCCAGGAAGTCCTGCGGGGCCTTTGTCTCTGGCAATAATGGAACTATTATTTTCTTTATCGAACCGGATCTCGTCTTTATCCATAGTATATCAATATTAGCAAGCGGGAGCGACCTTTTGTTTAAACTCCTCGCACTCCAACTAATTACATTATAGTCCAATTCTCTTGATCTTTTATTAAATCCGCGACCATTGAACATTAAAACAAGCCGGGATATATTAACCAAAAGCAGGAAATACAGGCCGGAAACGACAGGGTGGAGATAGACTTTATTCTCTAGTTCCCAATTCCGTGGCACTTTTTGAACTTCTTACCGCTGCCGCAAGGACAAAGATCGTTCCGGCCGACGTTCTTAAATACCTCTTTAGGTAAGTCTTTTTTTACCTCCCTTGACTCCGGGCTCTGGTTAGCCGAAGCGGCCGCGATTTTAAATATATTGTTAAACACCCAGGCGTCGAAATTGGCTTTCAGTTCCTCGTAAAGCCGGTGGCTGTCCTGCCGGTACTCGATCAATGGGTCGCGCTGGCCGTAAGCTCTGATTCTTACGGACTCGGTCAGGGATTCGATGTCTTCCAGATGATTCATCCAAAGAAAATCCAATATGCCCAAAATTTGCCGCCCGACGAATCCGAGTTCCCCGAAGCCGGTCACTTTTTCGTCCGCCAACTCTCTTACATTTCCCCAGCCGATCCCTTCGAGCTCCTCCTCTTTGGCCAGGCTAGCCTCTTTTACAAAATTCCTCAGGTCTTCCTCGCTTGCGGCGTTCTTTTCCAGACGACCCAGGTAACCGTTCACGGCTTCCTTGATAAGCGTCTTGAGCTCTTCTTTGTTCAAAGCTCCAAGCACCTTTTGTCGCTCCCGATAGAAATTAAGTCTTTGCTTATTCAAAACGTCGTCGTATTCCAGGAGATATTTCCGGGCGTCGAAATTCAGCCCCTCAACCCTGGCTTGGGCCTGAGAAATCGCTCCGGAAACCAACTTTGACTCGATGGGCGTCTCCTCGGGCACATCCAGTCTTTCCATCAGGCTTTTCAGCCTATCGCCTCCGAATATCCTCAAAAGGTCGTCTTCAAGCGAAAGAAAGAAACGGGAAGAACCGGGATCGCCCTGGCGACCGGACCGGCCCCGAAGCTGATTGTCTATCCTTCTTGCCTCGTGCCGCTCGGTTCCAATCACATGAAGCCCGCCCAGCTCTTTCACCTCCTCGGCTTCCTTGGGCGAGCCGGGATTTCCGCCCAGGATGATATCCACTCCCCGCCCGGCCATATTGGTAGCCAGAGTCACCGATCCCCGACGACCGGCCTGAGCGATAATCGCCCCTTCCCGCTCGTTGTTTTTGGCGTTGAGAATCTCAAACCTAATTCCTTCCGAGGCCAAAATTCCGGCCAGGGTTTCGTTTTTTTCAATCGAAGTCGTGCCAATCAAAACCGGCTGGCCCTGCTGGTTTCTTTCTTTGACCTCCTTCGCGATCGCCCGATACTTCCCCTTCAGATTTCTAAAAACCAAGTCCGGCATATTCTTCCGGATCATAGGCTTATTAGTCGGGATGGTTACCACCTCCAAACCATAGACCTTGTGAAACTCTTCGGCGGAGGTCTGGGCCGTGCCCGTCATACCCGATAATTTTTCGTAAAGCCGAAAATAATTCTGGATGCTGATTTGGGCGAAAATCCGGCTTTCTTCTTTGACCAAAACCCCTTCCTTGGCTTCAATGGCCTGATGAAGTCCGGCCGAATAGCGTCGGCCGAGCATCAGCCGACCGGTAAATTGATCCACGATTACGATTTCGCCGTTCCGAACCACATAGTCTCGATCGCGGACAAAAAGCGCCTTTGCCTTCAAACTCGATTCCAGATAACGCACCAATTTAAGATTTTCAACGCTGTAAAGATCCTTTAGTCCGATTAAACCTTCGATTTTGTCGATACCGTTTTGGGTGATTTCCACCGATTTGGTTTTTTCATCCACCAGGTAGTCCTCTTCCGGCGCGAGTCTTTCAACCGCCTTAGCAAAGAGCTTATAGAACTGGGAAGATTCGACGTCCGGAGCCGAAATAATCAAGGGAGTTCTCGCCTCGTCAATTAAGATCGAATCAATTTCGTCGATGACCGCGAAATAATGTCCCCTCTGAACCTGTTGGCTGACGCCCGAAGCCAGGTTGTCCCGCAGATAATCGAAACCGAATTCGTGATTGGTGCCGTAAGTGACGTCGGTCTCATAGGCTTCGCGCCGGCTTACCGGACGAAGATACTCTTTTTGAACCAGAAAAACTTCGGTTTGGTCGGCCGCGGGCCGAAGCCCCTCGTCCTTGGCTTTCCAAGCCGGATCATAAACATAGGCCGCCTCGTGAATCAGGCAAGAAACGCTGAGGCCCAAGAAATGATAAATCTTCCCCATCCAGACGGCGTCGCGCTCGGCCAAATAATCGTTCACGGTCACGACATGAACTCCTTTTCCAGTTAAGGCGTTCAGATAGACAGCCGTGGTAGCCGACAAGGTCTTTCCTTCTCCCGTCTGCATTTCGGCTATTCCGCCCCGATGCAGGACCAGTCCTCCCCAAAGCTGGACGTCAAAGTGACGCTCACCCGAGATTCGGTGGGAGGCTTCTCTTACCAAGGCAAAAGCTCTCGGCAGTAAATCATCAAGCTCCCCGCCCTCAATCGCTTCTTTTTTCAAGCGGTCTCCCTCCGCCCTAAGCTCTTCGTCGCTAAGTTTTCTTAATCCTTCTTCCTCTTGAGAGGTGAGATTGATTTCTTTAGGTGGCTTTATCTCTTTATCTAAAAGATTCCATATCTTCATTTCTTTTCGCTGTATTTTTCGATTTCCTCCCGCAATTTTTCCCGAACCGAGTCGATGGCCTTTCTTATATCATCGGCGGTCGCCTCGGCTCTCAGAGTTTTGGTCGGCAGATGCAAATTGGTCTCGGCGTAATAAATATCCCCCTTCCGGTGATGATTGGTCGTCCTAGCCACCTCCACCACCGCGTAAAGCGCGCCTGATTCGGCTTCTACCCTCTTTAAAACCTTGTTTAATCCTCCGATTTTCTCCAAAATATAGGCCTTAAGCGGCTCCGTAAGCTCTAGGTTAGTGGCCTTAAAATCAATATTCATAAGTTTGAATTGTACTTTTAAAAGCCTCGTTTGGCAAAAAAAGAACGCCCCGCGAGAGGCGGGGCGCTTAAGACTTCAGAAGAAGATCTATTTCTTCTTCTTCTTGGCCGCTTTCTTTTTTGCCATTTTTGTTTTTCGTTTTTTAAGCAACGCCAGCTTGCCGACTAACAACGACGTTTACTTTCTACTTGATTAAATTTTAGAACAAATTGTTCTTTAAAGAAACTGTTGATAACTTTTTTTAAGCCAAAATATGAACTTCCGTTTCGAGGTCCAGTCCAAATTTACTTCGGATTTCGTCTTTAACCAAAAAAATCAATCCGCAGACGTCATCCGAGCTGGCCTCCAGGGTATTAACGATAAAATTAGGATGTTTCGGCGAAATCATCGCCCCGCCCAAGGCCACGCCGGCCAACCCGGCCTCGGCGATAAGGCGAGCGGCCGGAATGACCGGAAAAGGATCGGTCTTAACGCGCAAATTATATTCAACGACAAGCTCCGGCTTAATCCGCTCCGCCGGCACGTTCTTAAAAATGCTTCCGATGTTGGGATGCTCCATTGGATGCTTTTCTTTTCGATAAGAAACCCTCTTTTCGATTCCCCGCAGGATCTCCTCTTTTTCCCCAGGCGCCAACCTCAGCCGACATTCCACGATAATTTCTTCGCCCCGCCTTTCCCGAAAAAGGCTCGTCCGATAATCGAAACGGCAATCTTCGGTTTTCCTTTTAACAAGCTTAAGGGTTTTTAAATCCAGGCTCGTGATTTCCGTCAGAAAGTCTTTCATCTCGCCCCCGAAGGCGCCGGCGTTTCCGAAGACGGCTCCTCCCAGGGTGCCGGGCAGGCCGCCTGCCCACTCGAGCCCGGCCAAGTTAGCTTCGGCCAAACGATTCAAGACCTGAGAGACATCAAGACCGGCGCCGGCCACGATTTCCGACCCATCGATTTCAAAATTTTCAAAAAGAGGATGAATAATCAATCCCAGGTAGCCGTAGTCGCTCCACAAGATGTTCGTCCCGCCCCCCAAAACAAAAAGATTGTCTCCTCTGGGGTTAATCCTCCGCCATTCTTCGAGGCCGGCCGCCGCCTCTTCGAGACTCCTGGGCGCCAAAAAATATTCGGCCTCGCCGCCGATTTTAAAGCTACTTAGATTTTTCAGGGAAACGTTCCGGTCGAACATCTTGGGATTTAATTCAAGGCGGCAGGGGTTAACCTCCATTTATTGTTGTTAAGTGAGTGCTCCTCTACCGCCAAGATTATTATACAAGAGAGGCCAAGTTAAACAAATCGCATCAGTTTAACCATTCCGAAAACGGAAGACGAAGATAGTCCTCGGCTTTATCCAAGTCGCTCGGATAGCCGATGGGGTGCCAAAACCTGGCCTTAACGACCCTCACGGGGCGGGTTTTGGCCCAATCCCCTATTTGAGCCGCAAGATTCACTTCGCCGTTCGGTGTAAATACCGGCGGGACGGAAAAAATTTCCCGATTCAAAAGATAAACCCCGATATTTACCAAATTACTCGGCGGATTTTCCTTTTTCTCGAGAACTTCCCGAAGCCGGCCGTTTTGATCCAATAGGCAGACGCCGAATCTTTCAGGCTCATTGGACTCTTTAACCAAAACCGAAGGCAATTCGCCAATGACCGATTCCAGATCGTCCGGATGGTAAAGGTCGTCCGCGTAGAGAAGAAGGAAGTTTTCGCCTTTTAGCAGGGGCTCGGCCTTGAGAAGGGCGTCGGCCGTACCCTTAGGCTCCGGCTGGAACGCATATTTTAAAGACAATCTCCCAAATTCAGAGCCAAAATAATCTTTTATTTTTTCGCCTTTATAGCCGATAACCAGGATAACCTCGTCCACTTCTTGCGGCAGGATACCCAAAGTGTGTTCCAAAATCGGCTTTCCACCGACCCTAATCATCGGTTTGGGATAATTCTCGGTTAAGGGCCTTAGTCTTCTTCCCTCGCCAGCGGCTAAAATTACGGCTTGCATTAATTTCAATTTACAACGTTTCTTTTGATAAGAAAATTGACAAAAATAATTTAGGAATTATCCTTTAATCGAAGCTTCGGACGTTTGTCCCGATTTGCCCTCCAGCAACCCTCACAAAAGGGGCGTGATTGATGATTAGCCCTAACTGAAGCGGCGAGTTTTCAGCCGAAAAATAGGAGGGATATAGTGAAAAAGATCCCCGAAATAAAACGGCTGGAATCCGACAATGCTGGGTTCGCGGTGGTTAGAGTAACCACCGACGAATCTTCTGACCAATCCAGAACGGACCCCCGATTCCGGTCGAGACACCCGAACCGGCCGCGACGGTGGCCGCTACGATACGGATACCACCGCTTCTGGGACCAGTGACGCTCAGGCTCCCCATCCGGGGAGCCCCATGTTTTTAATTCTTAAGAATCACCTCGCTCACCTTATAGATATCTCCGGCGCCCATTGTGATTATCAAATCTTCCGAGGTTGAATTCTTTTTTAAATACCCTTCTATCTTTTTGAAATCGGACAGGTAAATTGCTTCTTTGCCTTTATTTTTTATCGCTTTAGCCAGTTTTTCGCCGCTTATCGCCTTATCCTCCTTCTCCCTAGCCGCGTAAATAGGCGCCACGATTATCTTGTCCGCCCGACCGAAGCTCTCGGTAAAATCTTTAAATAAAAGCTTGGTCCGGCTGTAAAGATGGGGTTGGAAAACGACCGTCAGCCTTTTTAAACTCTTCTTTTTCGAATCCATCAATTCTCTGGCCGCCGAGAGAGTGGCTTTTATTTCCGTAGGATGATGAGCGTAATCGTCATAAACCAGGGCTCCGCTTTTAGTTTTTCCCTTATATTCAAATCTCCGCCAGGTACCCTTGAATCCTTCAAGCGACCTAAGGGCCGTTTTTCTTGGAATACCCGCGATTTCCGCGACAGCCAAAGCCGCTTCGGCGTTTTCGATATTATGCCGGCCCGGCACCCTGAGTGAGAGTGCCGTTTTTCCCGCCACCGCCCGATAATCAATCACTCTTCCTTTGAATCGCTTTACAATCGGGACAACGCTCTTTTCCCCTCGGTTAAGAACTAAATAGCTGTCCCGGCCGAGCTTGGAAACAAACTCGCCGAACGCCTTTTGGACCTCGCTGATGTTTTTATAGTAATCCGGGTGATCATAATCGATATTTGTGATAACAATCACCCTGGGATTTAAATTCAGAAACGAACGGCGGTATTCGCAAGCCTCAGCGATAAAATATTTGCTCCGGCCGACTATTAAGTTGCTTTTAGTCTGGGCCATCAGGCTTCCGACCACGACCGTCGGATCAAGCTTCGCGTCTTTAAATATCTTGCCGATCATGGCCGTAGTGGTTGTTTTGCCGTGCGTTCCCGAAACGGCAATGGTAAAACAATCGGCCGAGACCAGGCCCAGCATTTCCGGATAGGAAAGAGTGGGTATCTTAAGCCTCCTGGCTTTCGTCAACTCGGGATTTCCGGCCGGTGCGGCGATGGTATAAACCACCAAGTCGGTTTTTTCGTTCAGATTGGCCTCCCGGTGGCCCAGATAAAACCTGACTCCCATTTTTTTCAAAGCCGAGGTGATCGGCGAAGAAACCCTATCCGAGCCGCTCACTTTCTTCCTTTGTTTCAGCATCAATCTGGCCATGGCCGAAATACCGATGCCGCCGACACCCACGAAGTGAATCGCCTTTACCTTTTTTAAATCGATTACTTGGCCCATTTTTTTACCAATTTTTTAAACTGATTCCCGCGGTCGAATTCATTTTTAAACAAGCCGAAGCTCGCCGCCCCGGGCGAAAGAAGAATCACGTCTCCCCTCCGGACCGCTCCCAAAGCAAGCTCAAGCGCTTCAGCCATGCTTCCCGCTTCCTTTGGCCGGAGCTTCGATCCCGCGCCTAAAAGCCGGCTTATTTTTTTACTGGCTTCACCTTGAAAAAGAATCAAAGCTTTAGCGGAACCGTTGACCGCCTCGACGTATTTTTTGAAATCCAGCTTCTTGTCCGACCCGCCCCCCAAGAGGATTATTTTCCCCTTCTTCCGAGCCAGGGACTCCAAAGCCGCGATTGTTCCTTCGGGCGAGGTGGCCGTCGTGTCATTATAAAACTCAACTCCCTTCGCCTTTCCCAGAAACTCCAGCCTGTCCGCGAGTCCCTTGAATTGCCTCAAAGCTTGACCGACAGCCTTTGGTTGGATGCCGAAAACCAAAGCGGCCGCCGTGGCGGCTAGGACGTTTTCCAAATTATGCCGGCCGGCCAAACGGATATCGCTTAGCTTGGCCACCCTTATTATTTCTTTTCCGCGCCGAAAAACGATGTCTTTTCCCAAAGGATAAATCCCATCGCCCCGCTTGATCTCTTCTTTGGAAAACCAAATTTTCCGGCCGACCGCCCGCTTCACCCTCGCCCTCACCTCTCTGTTATCAAAATTCGCGATTAAGAAATCGGTCGGGTGCTGGAAACGAAAAATGTTTTCCTTGTCCCGATAATAATCCTCGAGGGCTTCGTACTTATCCAGATGATCGGGATAGAGATTGGTCAAGACGGCAATTCGGGGGCTGGCCTCCGCCGAACCGAAACCCCTCAAAAGCCAACTCGAAAGCTCCGCCACCACGACCGTGCCTTTATTCGCTCTGCCTAAATATTTGAGGGGCGAAACGCCGATGTTTCCGGCAAGCAGAACTCGTTTGTGGCCCGCTTTTATTATTTCGTAAATCAGGGTGGCGGTGGTGCTCTTGCCTCTCGTGCCCGTTACGCCAATCAAAACGCCTTGGAATTTTTCCAAGAACACACTCCAATCGTTTATAATCGGGATTTTCTTCCGGCGGGCCATCTCCAAATAGGGCGAATTCCCCGGTACGGCCGGATTCTGAAAAACAAGGTCAGCCGCCCCGAAGTCCCCCACCCGATGTTTCCCTAAGACATAACTCACGTTTTTAAAACCGAGGAGGCGCTTCAGCTGTGGAGCTAACTCTCCGGCCGGCTTCAGGTCGGTCACCAAGACCCTGGCTCCCTCGCGGGCGAAAAACAAGGCCGCCTCGATGCCGCTGCCGTTCTTATAATTTCCCAGGCCCATTATCACTACCCTCTTACCTTTATAATTTTTCATCCCTCACTCAAAGCCCCTTCTTTCAAAAGCAGGGCTCTCTTTTTTTGGTTTCCTCTGTTATAGCCCCCGAGATCGCCGTTTAGGCGAATCACCCGATGACAAGGAATGTTCGGATTATGGTTTCCGCGCAAAATATTGCCCACCGCCCGATAAGCTTTGGGCGAGCCGGCTAATCGGGCCACTTCGGCATAGCTTAAGGTCTGGCCCTTAGGAATTTTAGCCACCACCGTGAAAACTTTCTCCTTAAAGAGGCTATTCTTCCGCTTCTTCGTTTCCATCGGCCTCGGAATCCAATTCGGCCTTGAGCTTTTTAAATTCATTTTCCGCCTCTTTGAGTTCGCCCCGGCAGAATTTAATAAGTTTCACGCCTTCCCGAAATTTCTCCAAGCCGGCTTCCACGTCTATCTCCTTGGTATTCAATTCCTCCGCTATTTTTTCCAACCGGCTCAGGGCCTCCTTTAATGTTTCTTTGTCTTTTGTCATATTGATTGATTTTCCTTTTCTTCGACCCGGGTTGAGAGCCTGCCGTCGGCGAGTCTCAGGTGAATCTTTTCGCCCAGATTCACCTCGCGAATGCTCCTGATTATCTTCCCCCCGGCGTAAGCCAAACTATATCCTTTCTTTAGAAGCGCTTCCGGATTTAGAGAGACTATGCCCGCCTCGGCCAGGGCCACGACGCCCAGATCATTTTCCAGTCTTCGTTCCAATATATTAGCACATCCTTCGAAAAGCAAAGCGATCTTCCGCTTAACCGTCTCAAAGCCGGATTCGTAAGCGTAAGCGGCTTTGGCCAGGGAGTGTTCCATCACCTTGAACTCGGCGAAAATCCAGCCAAAACCCCGGCTCAGCTCCAAGGCCAGCTTCGATTCAAGCCTTAAGCGGCTGTTTTCCAGACGGCGATCCATCAAGCGCTCAAGCGACCGGCTCAAGTTCTCGACCCGGCTTAAAAGCTCTTCCCGCTGAGTTCGAAGAAAATTAGCCACGGCTGTCGGGGTTGAAAGGTTTTTGTCGGCCGTGAGTCCGGCAATGGTTTCATCCCGTTCATGGCCGATGCCTGCGACGACGGGCAAGCGGGAAAGCAAAACGGATTCGGCCACCCGTTCGGAGTTGAAGGCCTTAAGGCTTTCCAGGCCGCCGCCGCCCCTGATAAGCACCAGAACGTCCAACTGGGGCATGGTCTTGTTCAAGAACCCGATAGCCGAAGTAATCGACTCCTCGGCATAAATTCCCTCGACTCTTACGTCTACCAGATAAACGTTGAAACCGTGACGGCCGAGATTTTTTCGGAAGTCGGTGATAGCCGCCCCGGCATCCGAAGTGATGAGGCCCACCCTTTTAATAAACTCCGGAATCGGCCTTTTTCTTTCCTCGCTGAAGTAGCCCTTGGCCTCAAGCTTTTTCTTGAGGGCCTCAAACGCTTTTTGGAGCGCCCCTTCGCCCACCGGCTCCACGTTTACGATTTCCAGCCGCAGGTAACCGCTCCGGTAAACCCGCGGATAGCCGGTAATAATCGCTTCCATCCCATTTTCTATCAAGTGGCTCAAGTTGTCATAGAAACGGCGGCCTAAAAAACACTGGATAATCGAGGGATCTTCGCCGCCATTTACCGAATCCTTTAAATTAAAAAAAGAAAATCCTTCCCGGCCGCCGACATCGCTTATCTCGCCTTTGATTTTGACTAAGTCCAAAAGCGAAAGCGAGTCGTTCAGCCGACCTATGAACTGGGCGACGGTTAAAACTCCTTCCTCTGCGGCCGCTTCGGCTCCCTGGCCCGAGATGAGAGCCAGAACTTCATCGCCGTATTTTTCCGCTTTTTTCGCTCCCCACCCCTTTATGCCGAGCAGATCCTCTTTGGAGTGAGGATCGGCTTCGACCGTCGCCTCAAGCACCGCGTTCGAAAAAATGAAGTAAGGCTCCACTCTTTCCTTCAGAGACTTTTCGCGCCGCCAACGCTTAAGCTCTTCCAATATCCTTTCTTTTCTCAATCCGGCCATTTTATTAAAAGTCCCGCCCTCCTTCACCCGGCAAAGCCAGGTGGGTGGACTCAATTTCAGCCCAAGAGCTGAAACGCTATTGTCCTCCCGTGAAAAAAATATTAGGGATTTGGGCGGGACACGGAGATTATAGCAAAGAATCGAGCCGGAACAAATTCAAAAAAAAGTCCGCGGTATTAACCGCGGACCCGCTTCTTTTTCTTACGCTTGCAGCAAGTGCCGTAAGCCTTCATCGTGCCGCATCTTCTCGACTTGCCTTCTCGGTCCAAATCGTCACCGGGGCGAACAGATCGAACGCCGGCGCTTCGCGAAGCTCTCCTTGAATCTTGGAACCAAGCGATCCTCCCGCAAACAGATCAATAACGTTCTCTGTCCCCTCCGGTCCGACACCATTACCAAACCAACCGTTGCTCTCCATCGCTCCCGCCTCCGGGAATCCATATTCGGAACAAGAAGGACAATCTCTCCCAGGCTAAAAATTAATCGCGAAAATTCTCAATCAATTTTTAATCCGAAAACTAAGAAGCCGACTCCCGAGAGTCGGCTTTGATTTTCTGAATTTCCTAAAACCAAAATCAGCCAACCCTCGCTGGTCGGATAAGGCTAAGAAGGCAAAGGCCGAAATTAACTGGTTTGAACATTGATTTATTTATAGCTCTGGTTTGGCTTCCCGTCAAACTAAAACATAATGTCTTCTTCGGCCCGTTTATAGGCATGGATTTCCTTGGCCGAAAACCAAAGTTTCAATTCATTTTTGGCTTCCTCCGGACTTCCCGAAGCGTGGACGATGTTATGAATCGCTCTTTTCTCCAAGTTCCCCAAAATAGCGGTGTCCACCGAATAGTCTCCCCGGATAGTGCCCATATCGGCTTTGGAAGGCAGGGTATTACCCACTATCTTTCGCACCATATCAATGGCATGGATGCCTTGGACGGCCACGGCAACCACCGGTCCGGAGAGCCAGTATTCGAAAAGCCAGTTTCTCACCTTCTTGCCGATCTCCTTGGGATCGGCTGTCCCCGCGTACTTTTTGGGATCGAGATTGTAGCGGGCGTAGTCCTCCAGGCTTTTCCGGCCGACGTTTTCGATCCACTCCTTATCCTTGGGTAAATGGGAATCGATAAGTTTCTTGTCCGCCTGAACCATCCTAAGTCCGATAACCTTAAGCCCGCGCTGTTCAATCCGCTTGATTATCTCCCCCATCAAGCCCCGCTTTACGCCGTCGGGCTTCACGATGATAACCGTCCTTTCTTCGTGTTGTTTCATTTTTGTTTTCTTAGCTCCAAATTTAAATCTTTAAGCTGCCCGTCGTCAATAGCATCCGCGCCTTACGGCTCCAAGCGCTTCACGCCGCGGTAAAGAAACATCGCCTCGCGAACGCTCGCCACATCAAAGAGCTTCATCAAAATTCGACTCGGCCCCATCCCAAAACCGCCGTGGGGCGGGCAGCCATACTTAAAGAAGTTTAGATAAAACTCAAGCGGTTTGAGGCTCAATCCCTTTTCTTCGGCCTGGCTCAAAAGAACCTCGTACCGATGCTCCCGTTCGGCCCCCGTGGCGATTTCCACCCCGTTGTATAAAAGATCGAAACTTTTTGTCACCCTGGGATTACTTTCAAGCCGCATGTGATAAAAGGGCCTCACTTCAACGGGATACTCGGTCACGAAAACGAATTCATGGTTCTTAGTCTCTCTGATATACTCCGAGAGCTTCCGTTCCTCTTCTGGGTTAAAGTCCCCTTCTTTTTCGCTCGGCACGCCTATTTTGGCCAATGTCTCCTTGGCCTCTTTCATGGTCAATCTGGGAAAGGGCAATTCCGGCACGACGACTTCCCGATCGTAATATTTTTTTATTTCTTCGCCGAACTTTTCTTTTATTTTTTCAAAGGCCGACCGCAAAATTTTTTCCTCTTCGGCCATTACGTCCTCGTGCGATTCTATAAAAGAAATCTCGGCATCGTATCCGGTGAACTCGGTGGCATGCCTGGTGGTAAACGACGGCTCGGCTCGAAAAACCGGCCCGACTTCAAAAACTTTTTCGAGACCGGCCGCCATGGCCATCTGCTTATAAAACTGAGGCGACTGGGCGAGATAAGCCTTGCGCTCAAAATACTGAACCTCAAAAAGCTCCGCTCCCGATTCGCTCGGCGTGGCCATAAGCTTCGGCGAATGAATTTCCAAATAGTTATTTTTAAGCCAGTAGTCCCTAAAAGCCTCTTCCATCAAAGTCCAAACCTTAAAGACCAAGGCCTTATCCGGCCGTCGGAGGTCAAGCCATCGCCAGTTGAGCCGCTTTTCGATATCGGCTTCGTTCGAAGCTTTTTCGAGAATGGGAATAGGCAATTCCGGTTTGGCCGCCGAAAGGACGGTTAAAGTTTCGACGGCGATTTCCACGCCACCCGGCGCCTGCTTCTCCTCCTTCACTAAACCCTCGATTTCAACCACCGATTCCAAAGAAAGCGTCTCGGCCGTCTTAATTGCCTCCACTTTGTCTTTTAGGACAACCGCCTGGATGATTCCCGAGATGTCCCGAAGAATCAAGAATTTAATACTCCCCTGGTCGCGGATCGTCTGAATAAAACCAGCCACTTTAACCGAGCGGCCGATTCCCTTTTTAGCCTCCTCAATCAGAAGTCTCTTCATCTCTACGAATAAGTTGAGTCTATGGCAAAAAATGCCAAAAGTAAAACGTCATCGACCGGTGAAAACCCCAACTAAATCGTTTTTAATCTCCAAGTGAATCGTTCCTTCTTTATCCGTCCGATGGATTTCGCTTCCCGCACGGAGCAGATTAGCCAAGGCTTCCCTGGTCGGATGGCCATAACTATTCTTGCCCACCTCGATCACCGAAAGCCGAGGCGCGATCGCCTGGATAAAAGCCTGGCTTGAAGAATATTTGGATCCGTGGTGGGCCACCTTTAAAATCCCGATTGGCAAATCGAGCCGGCCGAGGATTTCGGCTTCGATATTCGACCCGATATCGCTCGTGAAAAGCGCGCTCGCTTTTTTATCCTCAAGCTCCATCACCAGGGCGGTGTCGTTAGGTTCCTTTGAATCCAAATCCGCCGACGAGGGCGAAACCACTTTAATGAGCGAATCGCCCGAGCGGATATCGTCGCCGGACTTGAGCGCCACGACCGGTATTTTCTTTTCTTTAATAATCGACCAAAGCGCTTGCCACTCGGGCAGATTACTTACCCGGCCGTTATAGATGAAAACGCCCACGTTATATTTTTCCAAAACTCCGACGAGACCGCCGAAATGATCGAGTTGCGGATGGGTGGCGATAACCGCGTCCAAGTAACGATCGGTGGGCGGCACGGCTCTGTCGAGCGCTTCAAGCGTTTTCGCGCTGTCCGGGCCGCCGTCAATAAGAATCTGACGGCCGGAAGGCAAATCAATCAATTCGCTGTCTCCTTGGCCGACGTCCAGAAAATAAAGATTGAGATCATCCGAATATCCGCCGGCGACGACCCAATACCAGACAAATCCGTTAAAGGCTAAAAGCGCCAAAAAGGTTGACGATAGATATTTCATAACCAAGGAAAAGGCCGTCGAACCAGCCCAAAACCGAAGCCAAATCGAAAGAAACCATGCCGGCCATAGCCGTCAGGAAGCTGAAGAACATGGTTACCGGAATTAATTCCAAAACCAGCAGATTGGCCAGGAGGGAAAGCGGCGAGAAGCGATGGAAGGCGTTAAGAATAAGCGGAGCGACGGCCAGTTGAGCGGCCGTTGTCTGGAAAAAATTCTTCCGCCAGCCGAGCCAGCCGGCCTCTTCGACCTTTGGGGAAAATGGGCGAGCCAGCCGCTTGAGAACGGGCTCAAGATAAACCAATCCCAAAAGAGCGGCAAAAGACAATTCGAAACCCAAGTTAAAAACCAGAAGAGTGGGATCGATTAAAACCATGGTCACCGCGGTGAGCGCGATGGCGTTCCGGAAACTCATAAACCGGCTTTGATTTTCGGCAACCAGGGCCATAATGCCCATAATGCCGGCTCTCACGACCGAGGCTTCGGCTCCGGTCATTAAAACGAAAAGGACTATGAAAATTAGGCTCACGAAAAAAGCCTTCCGCCGATTCCAGACGAGGGTGATTAGATAGGAGACCGCCAGAGCGACCACCGAAATGTTATAGCCCGAAAGGGCGACCAGGTGGGTCAGACCGCTATTGGCCAGGGCCGTTTTAAAATCCGGTGAAAAATCAGCCTTCTCCCCGAAAAGCAGACCGGAAGCCAAAGCTTCTTTCTCGACTGGCAAGGCGGCCGAAAGACTTTTCTCCAGCCCGTCCTTGATGGAAAAAAGATAAGCCTTTAATTTCGAACCATTGCCTTCGGAAAGGAGTTTCACGGAGTTCGGACTCGAAAAATTAGTCAGGCCGTTGGCCGATTTTTTAATCAAGCCCTCAGCCCGAAGGCGGTCACCGTAACGATACCTGGGAAAACTCGGTAGATACAAAGTTGTTTCTCCGCGAAGGGGCGGCTCAAGACGCAGATTAAGCGTCTGGCCAGTCAAGCTATAAGCCGGCGCCTTATCCACGACTCCTTCAAAGGTGGTCGTCTTTCCATAAATTATTTTCGGCGAATCAAGAACTCCGCGGAAATGGAAATAGAAAAAGCCGATGAAAACGAAAACGGCCAGGACGGCCAGAATTTTCAGTCTCTTTTTCTTCTTAATCAAACCCCAAAAGAAGAAGAGGAGCGCCGCGGCCGAGACAAGACCCAACACGAACCAGCCGTTTATTTTAAGACCGGCCAGTCCGACACCCGAGAGAAAGAATAAAGCTGTGTAGAAGGCAACTTCATAGGGGTACATACCCCAATCATATAACGGCTACTAATCCGCGGCCACAAGCTAAAAAAATCAGCCGGTAATCACGCCGCCGCCCAGCATCTCGCCCCGAGGGGAATAGAAAACCGCCGACTGGCCCGGAGCCACGAATTTTTGCGGTTTTTTAAACGAGAGTTTAAACAAGTCTTCGCCGCTTTGAAAGAGACCGGCTTCGCTTAGGGGTTGGCGGTAACGAAGACGCGCCAGGACTTTATGATTCGAACGCGAATTTGGCCCGCGGCCGATAAAATTAGCGCCTCCGATTGCGATTTCTTTTCTGTAAAGAAGCGGGTTTTCATCTCCCTCCGCCACCACCAACGTGTTTCGGGTGGCGTTTTTTTCGGCCACGTAATAAGGCTTGCCGTGGGCTAAGCCGAAGCCGCGCCTTTGACCGATGGTGTAATACTGATAGCCCCGATGCGAGCCGATTACTTCTCCGGCCGGCGTCAAAATCTTCCCCTCGCTTTCCGGCAAATAAGCGCTCAGGAAGTCTTTCAGGGTAATCTTTCCAAGGAAGCAGATTCCCTGCGAATCTTTCTTCTCGGCCGTCGGCAGACCGGCCCGTCGGGCGATCGCCCGGACTTCGGATTTCAGATAGCCGCCGATCGGAAAAAGGCAATGCTTCAATTGTTCCTGGCCAAGCGTCCAAAGAAAATAGCTCTGATCCTTGTTCCGGTCTTTGGCCTGAAATAATTTATAAACCACCTCCGGCTTCGAATCGCCATTTTGGGATTTTCCCGCCGCGGGCAGGGATCCGCTTTTGGCGGAGAATTTTGAGGTTTGAATTTTCACATAGTGCCCCGTCGCCACGTAGTCCGCGCCGCTTGCCAACGCTTTTTCGAGAAACAAACCGAATTTAATCTCCTTGTTGCACATCACATCCGGATTGGGCGTGATTCCCAGCCGGTAGCCCTCGATCATATAGTCAACCACCCGCTCCTTGTATTCCTTTTCCAAGTTAAAAACGTAGAAAGGAATGCCGATTGCCTCGGCCACCCGCCGGGCGTCTTCCGCCTCCCGGTCATCACAGCCTTCGACGTTCCAGCATCGCAAATGAACGCCGATTGTCTCGTAACCCTGGCGCTTCAGTAGATAAGCGGCCACCGAAGAGTCGACCCCTCCGGAAAGCCCGACGAAGACCTTAGGTTTTGGGGGGGTATTCTTGCCCCGAGCCTTGTCGAGGGATGATTTATGCTTATTCCAAATTCTATGCATATTCGTTTTGTTCACCGGCCCGAGGTGGCTCCGAAGTTAAGGGTTCCGGGAAGGTCGGCTTTGACCAGTTCCCATTCGCATACCCTATTAGATACGAAATTACCTAACGCGATAAATCTTATACTACTTTTTGCCAAGACCAAATGTACTTTTTAGTTCCTTAACTTAAGCGTTAGCCAAACCCGCACCACTAAATTTTCTTAAAATTTTGCCGGACAATTCCACAACATTAATTCTTGCATTTTCGGTCCGTAAAAGAATCGCCAAAAGCTCGGAGTCTTTCAAATTCTCCGCTCCTTTCGAGATGAGCTTTTCTCGCAGTCTATCTGATTTTGGCAAATCTTTTATTTTTATAATTATTTCTTCCTTGCTTCGTTCGTAGCTCTCTCGACCATAAACCGTACGCCTTCGCTCATATTCTCGTTCTCAAAGCGAATATCCGGATGACGCTCCTGGAATACACGGTAAATTTCATCGGCAAAAGCTTGTCCCACGAGAGGCACGTTCTTGTAATCGAACATAATCACTTTGAATTTATCGAGTCCTTCTAAAATTCTCCTGGCTTGGGACCGGGAAATATGAACCCCGCCGGAAGTAAACAGCTTTACCCGAATTTCGGTTTTGTCGAAGCCATAATCGCTCTCGTTATTCAAGTTAGTGTATTTTCTGAAGACATCATTTAGATGGCGGTTGGACTCCGCATCGATCTTGAAAATAACTCTCGTGCCTCGCTTGATGGCGGAGGACGCTCGAGCGGAGATATCTTTCGATAGATTGTTAATGGTAAGCATCTGACCGAAACTATCCAGCGCGAACGTATCCCCCGCTTTGGAAGTAAAGAAGATACCCTCGCCGGAATGAGATTTCGGCATTGTCGTTGTCTTGCCTTTGAGTAAATCCTGAATTGCTTCGATTTCCGATTTGAGATTCTTTTTCTTCATGATGTTGCGAAAGACTCCAACACCGGCATCGTTCACGATGAACGAAAGGAACTTATCGCGCATGGTCACTTCCACGGATATTATTTTCGATCCGGAATGCTCGATCGCATTATTGAACATCTCCGAAAACGCGAACGTAAAAATACTCCGCACATTTTCCGGCAGATTTTTGAGTTGTGGCAGTTTATCCTCGATTTCGAGAAATACTCGGTGCTCTTCAAGCGATTTATTGGCGTATTGTTTTTTGAAAACATTCGGAACAACTTCCGGATGTTCCGCCATATACGCCTTGGAAACGTAAAAGGCGTATCGGGTTGATCCGACTTTAATAACCTTTTCTTCCGCGACAAGTTCGGAAATAACCAAATTGACATACTGGCGGGATACTCCGATGGTTTCGGTAACCTCTCGCGAAGTAACCCTCCCTTGTCGCTCTATTATCTCTAAGATCTTTTCCTTATTATTCATATAAGCGATTCTTGTATAGCAACGGCGCTCGGACGCCGTTGAATGAGCCCGCTTATTCACGCGCTCCTCGCTGGTTGCTATAAGCAACTCTATTGTAAACCAATCTAATTTCTATTGTCAAGTCATTGTCAACAACCTATTTTATCCAGTCGAATCAGTGTGGTGGACAAAATAGGAACTTTTTGACCAGTTTTGGGGCTTGAATGTAAACAAACTGGCCTACTTTGTTTACATTAGCCGAGACGATGTAAACAAACTTGAATGCTGGCTCACGTTTCGCGAATAAAACACTTTTGTACTATTTGCGAAACGTGAAAACCAGGAATCGAAAATCCTAAAACAGCGCATTTCTTTTTGCGCCGTTTCCATATCGTCGAGAACTTTCCGGAATATTGCCTTGGTTTTTCCTGATTCGGGATTGTTTTCCACGAACCGCACGTCATCGTCATCCACGAATCCGGCAAGCAAGAACATACGCTTGCCCTCGACACAAGTCCAACGGCTTATAATCTCCGGCTAATATCCACAAAAAATTGGCGCGGGCTTGCTCCGCAAGCAAGTGCAAAGAATCAAAGCGCCCAAGAGCCAAAGGGCCAAGAAATCACAAAGAAACCAAAGGTCTAAGATTCAGACTTGCAGAGACGGAACACGAACCCGTGGTCCGGATTCCACTCGTACGAAGGCTACGCCCAAACGTCGCGCAGCCACAAACCGACGTCGTCGCGAACGAGCGCGAAGACGTGCGGGTTGCCGTCGGAGTCGGAGATCTGCTTCATACCGATATAAAACCATTCTCCTAAAGGTTGATTCCGATATTTCAAACGATAGTTGGGACCGGTATCGGGAGGACAGAGTTTCAGACCGAGCGCTTGCGCCCGTTCGTAAATTTGGTCAGTAGTCGCGCTCCTCCTGAAACCGAGGTCGGCGATGGTCAGACGAATGAGAGTGGCTTCCTCCGGATTTTTGCTCGGCACGAATTCCCTGTTCTTGAGCATTGATTTCACGTAATCGGAAATATTGATGCTGGCCGCCTCCATTTCGGAGATGAGTTGCTCGGCGGACTTGCCTCCGATCTCGATATTTTCCCTGCGGATTTTCTTTTCGGGAAACGAGGCGTACACATGCTCGAGATTTTCCGGCAATTTCTGGAATATGCCCGGTTCGAGCTGACCGACATAGGCCTTGGTGTTTTCGTTTATCTCACTCGGCACGTGAGCAATCTGATCCTTTGTGCATTCGAAAACGACCAACATATCTTCTTCGAGATTTCTGCCCTGCCGAAGCTCGGCGATGCGCGGATCTTTCTCATAACCAAACCCCTCAATGGTAGAATTGACTTCGTAGAGGAATATCAAATCTTCTTTAGTGAACGGCTGATCGTTTTCACGCTTCTTTTCGAGGCCGGTGAGAAGGCGCATATCCCCACTTTTCTTGCGATAAGCGTCTGCCTCAGTTCCGAATTCCTTGAGCTTGCCATCTAATACTTCCTGCATCGTAGGTTCGATATTTTGATGCGGCAGGATCCCGCGCACTTCCCCGATCCTATCCTTGTCTTCCATGCGGATGGCCAAACGCGGCTGAGTTGGATTGCCTTGCGAGTTATTCGTGTAATACACGTAAAAATCACCGGACTCTATTTGTGTCTCGGCAGTCGAACGACCGGCCGTGCACCAGCCAGTGCCTTTGCCTTCAAGCGACTGAAACAGTCTTTCGGCTTCGGCATTGTCTCCCTGTTCGTATTTGACCCATTGCCCGCGGACTTCTTCGCGGTTTTCTATCGAAGCGGCAAGCGACTTGGAAATAAGTTCGGCATATAGATTTGGAAATTTTTTGGAAAACGCTTCTCTGATTTCGGGTTCTTTGAGATTCTTGTTGTCCTCTTTTACCTTTTCGTAAATGTCGGTAATTTGCGCCAACGGTTCGCGGTAAATATCGGGATACGGAGCCACGGTCGAGTCGGTGCGTTTTTTGAATTCGCCTCGCTCCTTATCGAATTGCGAGAGTTTGGTGATATTCCGCCAGACAAAATACTTAAACCACGCCGGATAGACCGCGTCGTTAGAGGTGAGATAATCCATCCAGGCGTCAAGCGAATGTTTTTGATCCTCGATTGCGACATCCATCATCTGCTCGCGGACATTTTCCGGAATTTCCTCTACCGCTTGTCCGCGTTCTCGCGCTATTCGCTTTTGGAGTTCAAAATAACTGTCGGGAAAATTCTCTCTTTTTATTATGAGAGCGTTGTATATTTTGTCCCGGAACATCTCGAGGTTGCGCTTACGCTTTCGTTCGTCCGGATTGAGAAAAATGTTCTCCAGCCGATCCGTGTAGGCCTCAATGCGTTCGGCCGGGTCGTTGGGCACTTTTTCGCCGGTTTTCTGCTCCTCACGCTCGACGGCTCGTTGGACTTCGGGAGAGGTCTGTAATTCGGGGTTTTTGAGGTGTAGCGGATGCTTTTCCATAAGCTTACTTTAGCAAAAATTCATTTTTTAATAAAGGGGTTTTTGGTATACTGATTTTCAGATCGGTTGCATTGAACGGCTACGGCTTTTCAAGACCCTTTCGGCTCGTGCAAGTTGAGAGTCCGCCCGGCCACGGTTTGGCGGAGAGGATTCGCATTAGAGTCTTCAAAAAAGAAAATACTTGGTGCGACGCGTCGGTTGATTCTCGATCACAAATAAAATACAGTCCGGTCTTTTGCGTCACACGCACCAGATGGACGGTGTCATTGATGATACGTCGCACAACACCGACTCCGACGGCAACCCGAACATCTTCAAGCTCGAACGCGACGACGACGGTTTGTGGCTGCGCGACGTTTGGGCGAAACCTTCGAACGAGTGGAATCCGGACAACGGGTTCGTGTTCCGTCTCCGAAACTGTTTTCTTTCCGCGGCTTTACGCGTCGCGGTTTTTCTTTTCCGGATTGTTAAGGTTTTTCTTCCAACCGCCAAACATCTTTCCGACTTCCTCAAGTTTCAAGGCGACGTCCTCGCATTGCTTATTCGAGATGAGTTTTCCTTCCCAAGCGACGGAAATGAGAAATTTAAGAGTATCTAAAACCAAAACACAGTCGGCGATTTTTTCCGCTTTCTTTTCTTTCTCGGTAAAATAGGCTATATACGCGAGCTCGAGCAAGTCGAGAAACTTATTTTCAATCCGCGCGCCCATCGTATAGCGCGCACCCTTAGAAATATGCGGAACGACATTAACCCAAATCAAATATCCCTCTTTGATCCGATTCAAAATCGAGGCGGAATCGAGAGAGAGAGAGAGAGAGAGAGAGAGGAAAATGCGGCCGCGTCATATCTACCATAATATCATTTCCACCGAAAATTTGCTCGCCGCGTGGCGTGAGTTTCTCCACAACAAGCGCGGTCGCAAGGACATCGAGAGATTTTCGTTACACCTGACCGACAACATCCTCGCCCTGCACCGCGATCTTTTCGACAAGACCTACCAGCACGGACCTTATAAGGCGTTCCGGGTCAACGATCCGAAGCCGCGAGACATTCACAAGGCTACCGTTCGGGACCGGCTTCTGCATCACGCCATATACCGGATTTTATATCCCTACTTCGATCCCAAATTCATTTTCGACTCGTACTCGTGTCGGCGCGTCAAAGGCACGCATCGAGCCATAAACCGGTTTCGCGATGACGCGCTCAAAGTTTCACGGAATCATACGCGAACGGTTTGGGTTTTGAAATGCGACATACGAAAATTTTTCGCCAATATCAATCATCAAATTTTAGGCGACATCCTGAAAAAGCACATCAAGAGCGGAAATACGATTTTGCTTTTGAGCAAAGTGGTCAGGAGTTTCCACACCAAAGATAACCCGGACATCGGCTTGCCTTTGGGTAATCTCACCAGCCAGCTTCTGGTGAACATTTACATGAACGAGTTCGATCATTTTTTAAAGCGAGAGATGAAAGTCGCCTATTGTGTCAGGTATGCGGATGATTTCGTCATTCTCCACGAGAGCAAAGAATATCTCGAAAATATCCTCCCTAAAATATCGGCGTTTCTCGGGACGCGATTGAAGCTGTCTTTGCATCCGGATAAGGTTTTTATAAAAACATGGGCGTCAGGTGTAGATTTCCTCGGCTGGGTGCATTTTCCGCATCATCACGTGCCACGAACTTCGACCAAAAAGAGAATGTTTCGGAATCTAAGACAAAAACAAACCGAGTCGTCGGTGACGTCTTACCTCGAGTTGCTTAGTCACGGAAATACGCACGATCTTCGGGAAAGGGTCAAAGAGGAGTTTCCTCCAGAGGAATGATCGTCAAATTTACTTAAGTTAAGCAAATCGCGCCAAGGGTTCAAATTTGTTCAAACGGCTTGGTCAAGGTGCAGGATAAATCAAACGTCGATCCTCGGCACAAAGCTCGCCACCGGGGCAAACAAACGGCAAATTCGGGTAACGCAAAACCGCCTTTCGGGCGGTCTTGGTTCAAATCGTGGCAACCGGCACTTTCGGCTGTCGTCCCCTCTTGTGCGGTTCGAATTTCAACGGACCGAGATGTAGTTGAATCTTTAAACCTTCTTCCGTATATGTGGCTACAAAAACAATCCTTTTCCTGACCGTTAGAAAAAAGGGGGTCTCAGCTTTCTTTTTCCATCCGCTCAACGTATTCCCGAGTCGAAGTGTTTATCCGGATTGTGTCGCCGATGTTCACGAAAAGCGGGACGGAAACGGTCACGCCTCCCTCAAGGGTGGCCATCTTCGTTCCTCCCTGGGCGGTATTGCCGCGGATCGAAGGCGGAGCGTCGACTATTTTATAGTCGGCCTTAATCGGCAGTTCGATATTGATGATTTTCTCGTTCTCATCTTTGAGAAATTTGACGGCAATCACCTCCATGTTGGGCTTCAAAAGCGACAAGTCGTCCCCCAGAACATCTTCTTTCAGAGTGAAACGATTTTTGGGATTCCCCAATTCATCAAACCAGACTTCACCCCGACTGGCGTAAAGAAAACGGGATTTCATTTTAACGATCTCCGCTTCGGGAAATTGGTCGGCCGGCTTAAAATTGCGCTCAAACACTTTGCCCGTCCGCAGATTGCGAAGTTTGGTTTGGATGCTCGAACCGCCCCGGCCGATATGGAGATGAGAAACCGACAAAACGACGTATGGATCGCCTTCGATGATTATCTCCGAGCCGTTCTTCAGGTCGTTTATGGTGAGCATTGGATTATTTTTTGATTTTCAATTTTTCAAGCAATTTCTCGGCCGCCCGCATCTCGGATTCCTGCTTCGAACTTCCTTCTCCTTCGGATTTCAGTTCCTCCTCAAAATAAAGGCCGACCCGGAAAGTCCTTTCGTGGGCCGGGCCGGTTTCCTCGAGAACCTCGTAGGTCGGCGTAACTTTGAATTTTTCCTGAGCGATCTCCTG
>DATKRQ010000055.1:0-5656 GCA_035532135.1 Candidatus Tyrphobacter sp. | reverse complement strand
TGGGGGCTTCCGATGTAAGGCTCACCGTTCAGGTTGACATCCTTGATGTTTACGGAAGGCGCGGCTGGCGAATTTCCGCCGATATTGGCCGTTTCGCCTTGTTTGTTGTTCAGTTTCGGGGCGAAAATGACCGCTCCGGCGATAATAAGGCCGGCGGCGATTATCGCGACAGGCACCAACTGCTGGCTAGAAAATTTCTTTTTGTTTTCCTCCATTTTTTTGAAATTTTTAAGGACGCCTTGATTTTAGCACGGGGATTTTACCTTGGCAATCTGAAAACTTTCCCATGAAGTCCCTTCCTTTTTACTTGTTTTTGGGCTGATTCGGACTATAATAAGAGAAACGTCCCAAATGGGATATTTTATTTGAAATGGCAGCTAAAAAAGAACCTAAGGAGAAGGCGACCGGGAGCTATACCGCCAAAGATATCTATGTTTTAGAGGGCCTGGAGCCGGTCCGCAAGCGGCCGGGCATGTATATTGGTTCGACCGGCTTGGATGGCCTCCACCACCTGATTTGGGAGGTGGTGGACAACTCAATCGATGAAGCTATGGCCGGTTTCGCCAAGCATATCACCGTGAGAATATTGAAGGATGAAACCGTGAGCGTTGAAGACGACGGTCGGGGGATTCCGGTCGAGCTTCACGCCCAAACCAAAAAATCGGCCTTGGAAACGGTTTTAACCACCCTTCACGCCGGCGGAAAATTCGGCGGCGATTCCTACAAAGTTTCGGGCGGTCTTCACGGCGTGGGTGTTTCGGTGGTAAACGCCCTGTCTACCTGGCTCAAAGCTGAGATCAAGAGAGACGGCGCCGTCTATGTCCAGGAGTACGAGCGGGGAGTGCCCAAAACCAAGGTAACCAAAGTCGGCAAGGCGGAGTCGACCGGCACCAAGATTACTTTTTCGCCCGACCCGCAGATTTTTCCCAAAATCGAATTTGACGACAAGCGCGTCTTGGAAAGACTCCGGGAACAGGCATATCTGACCAAGGGCATTACTATAAATTTTTTCGACGAACGCCGGCCGATTCCTTTTTGTTACGGTTTCCGGTTTGACGGCGGTATCAAGTCCTTTCTGGACTATCTGGCTTCGGACGGAGACGCGCCGATTCAGGACGAGATATTTTACGCGGCCAAGGACTTTAACGATATAAACGTCGAGGTTGCTTTTAGCTACAACGAAGGGATTGAGACCAAGGAATTCAGCTTTGCCAATAATATCCACACGCCCGAAGGCGGCACTCATCTGACCGGTTTCCGCACGGCCCTGACCCGCACCTTAAACGATTACGCCCGGGCCAGTAATTTTTTAAAAGAGAAAGACGAAAATTTGACAGGCGAAGACGCGAGGGAAGGACTCACGGCCATCGTCGCCGTTAAGATAAGAAACAACGAGCTTCAATTCGAGGGCCAAACTAAGGCCAAATTAGGAAACACCGAAGCCAAGACGGCGGTGGAATCAGTGGTAAACGAAGCCCTGACGAAGTTTTTGGAGACGCATCCCTCGGACGGCCGGAGGATCATCGAAAAATCGCTCCTGGCCCAAAGAGCGAGGAAGGCGGCCAAGGCGGCCAAAGAGACGATTTTAAGGAAGGGGGCTCTCGAAGGACTCACCTTGCCGGGAAAACTGGCCGACTGCCAGTCAAGGAAGGCCGAAGACTCGGAACTTTTTATCGTCGAAGGCGATTCGGCCGGCGGCTGTTTTTCTCACGACACGAGAATTGCTTTAGCTGACGGCCGGAATTTATCATTCAAGGAATTGACGGAAGAAAACAGAAAAGGAGTTCGTAATTACTGCTACACCATAAGCAAATTCGGCTCAGTTGAAATAAAGGAGATTTTAAATCCGCGCGTTACCAAAAGAAACTCCACCGTCATTAAGGTTATCTTGGATAATGATCAGGAAATTATATGTACTCCCGAGCATAAGTTTATGTTGGCCGATGGCAGTTTTAAGGAGGCTTATTGCTTAACGGCAAGCGATTCATTAATGCCTCTTTATCGAAAGCTTTCGAAAATTGAGGGAAGGATAACAATTAAAGGATATGAAATGGTTTTTAGTCCGGCGGAGAAACGCTGGATTTTTACGCACCTCGTGGCCGATCGCTACAACCTAAACCTCGGCATCTACGATACGACTGGCTTGTATCGACACCACAAGGATTTTAATAAATTAAACAACAATCCGGATAACATCGTCCGATTAACGAAGGAAGAACACCTAAATATTCATCGGGAGATGGCTCAGAAGACCCTGGGTCGTCCGGATGTTCTTAGAAAATTGTGGGCTATCCGACAGACCGACTCGTTCAGACGGAAGATCAGAGTTAGGATGCTGTCTCTCCACACTGAACTCAGCAGGCGCGCTAAGCGGCAGTGGAAAAATGAAGAGTATAAAAAGTATATGGCCCAGAAATTCCTGGAATTTTATCGTGAAAACGAAGACTATCGCATTAAAAGCAAAGAAACGCTGAGCAAGGCTCAAAAATTATATTGGAGCATAAAGAGAAATAGGCAAGAGCAAGCCCAGAGAGTCCGAGATTATTTTGCCAGTCATCCTCAAGAACGGCTCAAATTATCTCAATCGGCGAAGATCCAGTGGCAAGACCCTTCTTTAAGAAAGTGGCGGGGGATGAGGACCAAAGAACAATGGACTGAAGAATTTAGAAAGGCGCGGAAAGACTCTTATGACAAGACCTATCTCAACAAAGCTCTGAAAGCCCTGAATGATGTCTATCGGAAAATCGGGGAGATTGATGTTAGCGAATATAATTCGGTACGTCGGGCCGGAAACGATAAGAGCCTAATAAAATATGACACCATACTCCGCCGATTTTTCGATAATAACCAGGATAAACTCCAAGACGCGGTGGCGCACTACAACCACAGGATTAAAAAGATTGTCCCCCTGAGGCAGAAAATTGATGTTTATGATTTGGAGGTTCCGGAAACCCATAACTTCGCCTTAGCTTCTGGTGTATTTGTCCACAACAGCGCGAAGCAGGCCCGGGACAGAAAGACTCAGGCCATTCTTCCCCTAAGGGGAAAAATCTTGAATGTGGAAAAGTCGCATATCGATAAAATGCTTTTGAACAAAGAAATCAAGGCCCTGGTCATCGCCTTGGGCACGGCCATCGCCGACGATTTCAAAATCGAGAAAATTCGCTACCATAAGGTTATTCTGATGACTGATGCCGACGTGGATGGGGCCCACATCCGGACGCTCTTACTCACTCTTTTTTATCGCTACTTCCCCAAGATCATTGAAGAGGGTTATCTCTACATCGCTCAGCCTCCGCTTTATCGTCTTCAGTCGGGGAAAGAGGTGCGCTACGCTTACGCCGAGGCGGAAAAAGACGATTGGGTCAAGGGCTTGAAATCGGCCAATCCGAACATCCAGCGCTATAAAGGCTTGGGCGAGATGAACCCGGAACAGCTCTGGGAAACGACCATGGATCCCGAGGTGAGACTCCTAAAGGTGGTGGCCGTCGAGGACGCCAAGGAGGCTGATCGGCTTTTTGATATTTTGATGGGCAATGAAGTCGAGGCCAGGCGTCATTTTATCCAAATCCACGCCCCGTCGGTCAAAAACCTGGACATCTAAAGAAGACTTGAAAGATTGAAGAAAATCTGTTAATCTCCCAAATTAATGGCTGGCTTAAGAGCTTTTTTAGAGGAATCAGGACAGGAATTCAGACGGGTGAGGTGGCTTTCTCGGGCCGAGACGATTCGGATGGTTTTGGTGGTCATCGGCCTTTCCGCCGCCGTTGGCGCCTTTATCTATCTCTGGGACCAGATATTCTTTTTCGCTCTGAAATCGCTCTTGGGTTAGTCCCAAATTCACATGGAAAAGCAAGTTCTTAAAGAGGAAAAATCTGGCGTGAAGCATTGGTATGCCGTCCATACCTATTCCGGCTATGAAGACGCCGTGGCTCGATACTTGCGTCAGCGGGTCGAGTCGCTTTCCATGGGCGACAAAATTTTCAATGTGACCGTTCCGGTGGAAAAGAAGATAAAGGTGAGGGGCGGAAAAAGATACACGACCGAAGAAAAGATTTATCCCGGCTATGTCTTAGTGGAAATGGTGCTGGGTCCCGATTCCTGGTACGTGGTCCGCAACACCCCCCGGGTAACCGGCTTCGTGGGTCCCGATCCCACCAAACCCATTCCGCTCTCGAGGGAAGAGATTGAATCCATTATGTCGAGGATGGGCGGCGGGGAACCGAAGTTCAAGCTCAATCTCAAGGTTGGGGAGACGGTTAAAATCGTGGACGGTCCGTTTAAGGATTATGACGGTAAGATTTCGGAGATTGACGAGGAGCGCGGCCGGCTTAAGGTGATGGTGCCGGTCTTTGGTAGGGATACGGCCGTCGAGCTTGATTCCTTGCAGGTAAAGAAGCTTTAAATTATAAATAAAAAAACAATATGGCCAATAAACCAATCAAAAAGATAGTCAAGCTTCAGATCGAAGCCGCCAAAGCGACGCCCGCGCCGCCGGTAGGCACCGCTTTAGGCCCTCATGGCTTAAACATCCAGGATTTTTGTAAGCAATTCAACGACGCCACCCGGGAAATGACGGGGAGTATCGTGCCGGCCGAAATCACGATTTATGAGGACCGAAGTTTTACTTTCAAGCTCAAGACGCCGCCGGCTTCCGATATGCTCCGAAAGGCGGCCGGCATCGAGAAAGGCTCGGCTGCGCCGAATAAGTCCAAAGTTGGCCGAATTTCCGCTGCAGACATCCGGGCGATTGCCGAAAAAAAGCTTGTGGATTTGAATACCGACGATTTAGAAGAGGCCGAAAAAATCATATCCGGCACCGCCCGCTCCATGGGCATCGAGATAATATAACCTCACACCCGCACGTATGAGCAAGCCCTCACCGGTCAAGATTCTAGAATCTAAAACCAATTTTTCTGATAGATTTGTTCCTGATCACGCTGAACTGGACAAGCTCGTCAAGGAATTCAAAAAATGGGGTGTAAAGATAGTGCTTACTCAGGGTGTCTATGACCTTATCCACGAAGGCCACGCTCTTTATTTAGAGGCAGCAAAATCGCACGGCGACATTTTGATTGTTGGTGTTGATTCGGATGAACTCACGAAGTTGCGCAAGGGGCCAAGCCGCCCCATTGTTCCTCAGAACGAGCGCGTAAAAATGCTTGTCCACCTCAGGCACGTTGATATTGTTACTATCAGAGACGCTAAAAGCGACATCGGTGAGCTAATTCGTCTTATTAAACCAGACGTGCTTATTACTTCATCTAGTACTAAAGATTTTAAGAAAGATCTCGGTTCTGGTAAATATAATAAATACTGCGGTAAAATTGTCGTCCTTCCGCCGCAAGCGACAATTTCCACGACTGCCCGGATACGCAATTTAGCGATTGAAGGAGCCGAAACTCTTGCTAAAGAAATTCAAAAATTAACTCAGGATTTTTTGGATAACATACGAAAGTCATCATAATGAAACACGTCGTTGTTTCATATATACCGGCACTTCATCGGGGATATATCGATTTTTTTAAAAAGCATCTAGGCACGCTTTATATTCTTAGCCAGGATTTTGTTAGAGAAGTTCCAAGAATGGATAGGGATATCCGAGCCCTTACTCCAGAGGAGGTACGAGACCTCATCGCTGGCTTAAGAATATTTT
>DATKRQ010000054.1:0-8269 GCA_035532135.1 Candidatus Tyrphobacter sp. | reverse complement strand
CGAAATCGCGCTACCGGACGTCTGGCCGGTCGCCGACCAGCTTTTGAGCGTAACTACTCCGGCGTAAGTGCCAGCGGTGGAGCCGCTCAAAATATCGGCTTTGACGTTTACCGTCACCGATTGACCAGCTGCCACGTTAATCGGCGTGCTGCCCGAGAAGGCGTAGTCGGTCGCGGCCGACGTCTTTACCGTCCCCTGACTGCTACCGAATTGCGTCGAACCAACCATCACCTTCAAGTTCTGGAGCTCTAAGGTAGAGCTAGCCGTCGTTGTTAGGGTTAGGCTTGAAACATTCACTCCCTGAGCCGATGAGGCCGTCAGAATGAAAGAACCAACTTCGACATTTGAGGCGCCAACCGCGTAGGTCAACGTACCCACGTTGTTATTGGTCGCCGAAGTCAGCGAATTAGTAATCACCGTGAGCGATCCTCCGGTCGCGGCGCCGCTCGAAGTCGTCTGGTTCGAAATCTGTCCGATCGCGTTACTCGTCATCGTGGGCAACGAAGCCTGCAAGGCCGTCGCCGTCACGGTCGAAGCCAGATCAGCCACCACCGAGAGCACGCGAGTCGTGTTCGCCGGAATGGTGTAATTGATGTTCGAGCTCGAGTCGCCGAAGTGACAGACTAGCGTCGACGTATTCGGATTCGAATAGGTACAATCACCGGTCGTGGATCCCGTTGCGATTGTGCTGATGGTGTTGCCCACCTGACCGCCCACGTCGTCGATTATCCGGACATTCGTCAAGTCAGCCGTGGAACTGGCAATTGCCGTCCAGCCGGTGCCGACGATTTCGGCGTCTAAGTAGTTGATGCGAACCGCTTCGCCAGCCGCCTTGACGTCGAACTTACCCAAGGTGACGGCCGAGACGCCCTCAGCCACGTTGCCCGTGGGAGAATTGGCGTCTAACGAGACCGTCAATGTGCCAGGGTTAATGGTAATCGTGGTCGCGTTCGTCGTCGTTACTGAAGGCGAAATACCCGAACTGTACTGGCTGTCCGTCACACTCACGTCATAGGTATGAAGGATGGTGAACTGAGCCGTTCGGTTCGGGCTACCCATTATGTCGGCGTAAAGCTGAATGTCGGTGTTGCCCGTATTAAGCTTCGCGTTAGCTGACGAGAGATCGAAATAAATCGTGCCGTCACTCGCCGCCGTCGCGACCGCGTTGCCAACCTGGCTACCAGCGACATAAAGCTTCAGATTCTGGATGTCGGAGGCCGTAGCCGAGCCGACTTCTTCGAATTTGACGCCCTTGAGGTAAACGGAGTTGTTCGTCACGTTGGCCGTGATGTCGGCCACCAAAGCTCCTTGGGTGCCAGCGTTGATGCTTGAGCCAACCGAATTGAAGGTGAAGGTCGCTTTAGCCAGAGACGGGTTCGAAACCGTCGTTACGGTTTGGGTGGCCGCCGTGACCGGAGTTCCGGTTACGGTGTCGCCCGATGAAACCGTCGCACTCGTAAGCTGCCAAGCAATTGTGTTGCCAGCGTTCGCGCTCGTCGAAAGATCGACCTTCAAAGTGTAGGTCGCACTCGCTCCGGCCGCCACGTTCAGGCTTAAGCCGGTAAAGGTCGCCACTCCGCTTGAAAGCGATTGGTATTGAGCTACCACGCTTCCGGTTGAATCAACCAGGTAGGCGTTAGTGATATTCGAATCACTCACTACGCCCACCTTGGTGAAAGTCAAACCAGTGACCGTTTCGCCCTTGGCGTTTGAAGCCGTGAAGGTGAAACTGCCCACCGGAATCTGACCGGCACCGGCAATGGCCGAACCAGCCGCCGCGCTCGTGGAAGCCAGGCTTACCGCCAGACCGGACGCGGGAACATTGCCCGTGGTCGTGCCCGTGGTGGTGCCGGTTCCGCCAGTCGTCGTGCCGGTCGTCGTACCGGTGCTCGCCGTTAATTTAACGTATTCCGCTCGGGAAATCGGTCCGAAGTAGCCGATCGCCGGCGTTACGCCGTTGGCCGCCTGCCACTTGGCCACCGCTGCCTTGGTCGCTGGACCAAAGTAGGTGGTCTCGTTGCCAGACGATCCGGCGCCGGTCTTCGCTACTGTGTCTCCCGAAGCGTTGAGGTATTGCTGCAAGCACTTCACATCACTGCCCGTGCTTCTCACCGTGAGGGAGCGAGAGAACGTGCAGGTCGAAGCAGTTGAGCTGGAACCTCCTTGAGCCGCAAGCTGAGACTCTAACGCTTGGAGCTGGGCCTGAAGAGCCTGAATCTGAGCACTGATGTCAGATGTCGTGGCCGCGCTCGCGGGGGCGACCAATACCGCTCCTCCGAGCCAAGCTGCCGTTGTTAGAGCCAATCCCAGCGCTGCGACTTTCTGGGAAAATCTTTTACTCATTATATTCTTTACTGAAATTTATCGTTGATTATTTTTTCTTTTTCTGATGATTATCCAACCAATATCATCGACCCGCCGCCTATCTGTGAGGAAAGTGGCAAGCTGACACCGCTAGATAACCCTAGCCTCATCTTTCTTTGATTTAATCCAGATTTTTTAAAAAACAAAATCTCGCTCTTCAAGCGAGATGGGCCCCGTAAAATCCATAAATCATTCTGGACGTTACAAGCTCCGCCTCACTCAAAGCTTGGATTAAATCCACCTGTAAAATATCTTACAACATTTATTCTTCCCCGGCCAACTGTGGATAACTTGGGGAAGTCGCTAACTTAACCCTAGAACGCCTAAAATCTGGGCTTGGTTACAAAGGAAACGGCCCTCGGCCGAATATAACTCTGAGGACCGCTCTGGCTCCCCGTTTTTTCCACCAACCCCTCATCGATTAAGGCTCTTACGTAATTTCGGATCGTCCTGTCCGAAACATCCGGAAATTCGCCGGCCAATTGCCTTGTCTGGCAACCGTCCGGAAACCGTCTAATATATTCGAGAATTGCCGCCTTCCGGCCCTCCGTCTCCGACTCCCGTGAGTCCGTTGGGCTATTACTCACCGCCCTATCCGATGCTTCCGGATTATCTTCCGAATCGGATGCCGAGTTCCGGATTGTTCCGGAAATTAGGCTTCTATCTTCCACCACCCCATCTTCAATCAGGTCCCAGACGCAGGTCTGAATTATCTTCTTCGACACACTCGGAAACTCATTAATCAGCTGTTCAATCCGGCAACCGTCCGAATGCTTCCGGATATAATCCAATACAGCCGCCTTCAGGCTTTCCGCTTCCGGACTTTTTGGCTCGATTCTGGCTCTATTCCTAAGGTTATCAAGCGTTTCCGAACTTCCTTCCGGACTGATTTCCGGATTATTTTCCACGTTTCCGGATTGTTTCCGGATTAGGCTTTCCCCCGTTTGGAACTCGAACATCCGGCTGATATCCACCATCTTTCCCGAGTTCCTTTCCGAGGCCAAGGCGATCTTGGCGTTGCCGATTTCCCGCAAAAGGACGCTTGCGTTCACCTCGGACGTTTCCCCCACCATCTTCGAAAGGCTGACCACTCGGGAAAGCCGTTCTAAGCTTTTCTCGGCCGCCTCCGCCTCCCCCCAGTCGGCCACTGCCGCCACCGCCGCGTTGGTCAATTCCGTCTTCAGCCGCTGGTGTTTGACCGTTTCTCCCACCCGGAAAACGGCCGAAGCGATTTCCCTGATTAGGATCTCAAATTCGCCTTTAGACATCGCGGGAGATAGTAGAATATAATGAGTCGTAAGGCAAGTTTTTTGACCAAGATAGCGTCCTGTGAGGGGTTTGATTTATCAGCCCTATTAATCTAAGATTGAGTTGTGAAAAAGGAAATCGACTTAAATTACGACTTAACCAAAATTCTTAAACCCTACAAAACCGGTTGGGTGGCGTTTTCTCCTGACCGCAAAAAAGTCGTTTCCGCTGGGAGCACGCTAAGAGACGCCGCGTCAAAAGCGAAAGACAAGAGTGTTGTTTTTATGAAAGTTTTTCCCGACGCTTTTTATACTCCAAGCGTCTCATGAAGTTCAAATATTCATCGTTTTTACCTCCGAAACCTTATCAACGATGGATTAAGAGACCGATCGTCCAAATAGAGATTTATGGTCCTGGAGGCAGCCAAAAGTTTGATGCCTTAGTGGATTCCGGAGCGGACTGTTCTCTTTTTAATACTCAGGTTGCAGAAATCATCGGTATTGATTTATCGAAAGCCGCTGCGGTTACTTTTATGGGAATAAACGGTGGTGAGGGCATGTCAGCTCTCTTCGTGGAAAGTGTTGAGATGAGGGTTAACGGCATAGACGGGAAGGTAAAAATTCCCGTGGGGTTCATCGATAATGATGCGGTGGGCTTGTTATTGGGGCAAGAAGGCTTTTTCGATAAACACCGAATAAAATTTGAGAAAGACCATGGCGTCTTTGAAGTTACCCGCGTGATTTAATCGCAACTGTCAATATTAAAACGGGGGTGCCTAAATTCCCGATCAGTCTTGGTGTCGAGAATATAAATCATTATGAAAAAAACTTTAGTTCTCGTGATCCTCGACGGCTGGGGAGTCGGCCGGAAGGAACAGTCCAACCCGATTTGGACCGGAAAGCCCGCGAATATCAATTATATTAGACGGCATTATCCTTCGGGTACCCTTCAGGCTTCGGGTATCGCCGTCGGCCTCCCCTGGAACGAGGAAGGCAATTCGGAGGTAGGCCATCTGACCATCGGCGCCGGGAAGACGATTTATCAGCATTACCCACGAATCAGCCTGGCTATCCGAGACGGTAGCTTCTTCGAAAACAAGGTTCTTTTAAAAACAATTGAGGGCGTTTTGGCCAAGAATTCCGCCCTGAACTTGGTGGGCCTCTTAACCGAGGGAAACGTTCATGCCTCCTTTGAGCATTTTTTGGCCTTAATCTCCCTCGCCAAAAACCGGGGAGTAAAAAAGACAAATCTCCATCTCTTTACCGACGGCCGCGACGGCTCCGCGGAGGCGGCCTTAAATCTTATCCGGACCATCGGAGAAAAATACGGCGATCTGGCCGGCTTAAAAATCGCGAGCCTCTCCGGCCGCTATTTCGCCATGAATCGGGACGGCGATCTTAAAAGAACCGAAGAGGCTTTTAAGGTTATTGTCGGCGAGAAAGAACCCGTGCCGCTCGATCCCGTCGCTTATCTCAAATCTCTTTACGCCCGAGGGCTGACCGATGAAACGATTACACCCGCTCTTTTCGATTCCGCGCTGGCCGTAAAGCCCGATGACGGGCTGATTTTCTTCAACTTCAGGGAAGACGGCATGCGCCAGCTAGTTCAGATGTTCATTGATCGGCCGATAGCGGGGCTTTCCGTCGCCACTTTTACCAAATACAGCGGTAAATTCGATCTGCCGGTCGCCTTTCCGGCCGAAGAAGTCGTGAATCCCTTGGGCAAAGTAATTTCCGACCACGGCTTGGTTCAGCTCCGGCTGGCCGAAACCGAAAAATACGCCCACATCACCTATTTCTTCAACGGTCTTAGGGAAGAACCCTTTAAAAACGAATATCGGGTCTTGATCCCCTCGCTCGGCCTGGCCAATCCGGCCGACGAGCCGAAGATGCGGGCCCGTGAAATAACCACCCGGGCCGTTTTCGCCCTGACCGAGGAGGGCGCCTACGATTTTATCCTCATAAACTACGCCAATCCGGACATCATCGCCCACACCGGAGATTACAAGGCTACTCTTGAAGCCGTTAAAGTGGTGGATGAGGAAATCGGGAATTTGATGAAAACCGTCCTGGATCGCGGCGGAACGCTCGTGATCACGGCCGATCACGGGAACGCCGAAGTAATGGTCGATCCGCTGACCGGATTACCCGAAACTAAGCACAATACCAGTCCCGTTCCTATATATATTGTAGCTAAGGGTCTGGAGCGGGAAAAAAGCGAAGCCGAAGTGGCCGAATCCGAAGAAGAGGCGGCCGGCGTTCTGGCGGACGTCGCCCCGACCGTTCTGAAATTAATGGGCCTTCCCCAACCGGCTGAAATGACCGGGGTGGATATCCTGCCGGAATTGAGATAAAACAAGGCCTCTACATCTTTCCGCAAAGAAGGTATAATATGAAATATATGAATATTACCTACTCACTTGGTTTAACTTCTCTAAGCCGTCATTTTCTTAACACTAATAAGCTGGAATAATGAAAGAAACCAAAGTCCTTAAAATTGAAAAACAAATCGGGAGATTGGTCGCTTTGCAATTAGAAACCCAAAAATTGCCCCCCCTTGCCGATGTCGAAAAGGCAAAATTTGATCAGGCTCTTGCAATTGATCAGCTTTACTATTCCAGTAGACTAGAAGGTTCCGCGCTCACAAAAAAAATGATTGACAAAGCCATCAATGCCAAAAAGTTTTCGGTGGCCTAAGGACGAGCAGGAGAAAAAGGAACGAGAGGCCGCCGGACTCTGGCAGGCACAAGTGCTAGCAAAAGAAATTGGCGAGAGCAAAGAAAAGATAACGCTTGAAGCCATCTTGCGAATCCATAAGGTTTTTTTCGGGCACGCGGACCCAGACGTTGCCGGACGATTCCGAAAGACCGGAGAGGATATCAAGAAGTTAAAATATATAATGCCCCCGCCGGGCACAGCCGTCCAAGCCAGAATGTATGAATTCTGGCGAGAGCTTGATGTTCGCCTATCGCAAATACCGCCCCTGCCCAAGAGCGCTAAAGAAATTATTTATCGGGAGGCACTCCTACAACGCAATGATGCCGTAGTAGATATCGCGACCTGGACGCAGTATCAAATTACTGCGATTCATCCCTTTTGCGAGGGCAATGGCAGAATGGCACGATTAATGACAAACCTCATTCTATATCGTTTTAAGCTACAGCCGACCGATATCAAATATGAAGGTGAAAACAAAGTCATATATCTTGATTCGCTTGGAAAAATTGACCAAAGCGGCGATTACAGACACCTCAAACGGTTGATAATTAAAGGAATGATTACATCCTACCAAAAACTTGTAGCAGCGCAAAAAAGACTAAAAAAATAAGATCAACGACAAGACCCGCAATCGCAAGGTTTTCATTATTCCACCATGAATCGCTTCGTTTTTTCAAATGTTGTATAATTCGCCCTAATGTCCAAAGAATTCCAAAATCCATTCGCCGCCCTCCGCGATCCGGAGGTGGCCAGAGACGAACGAAGACTGAATTATGCTTTTATCGTCGTGGTTATCTTGATTCTCGCCGTCTTGGTATATTTCGCCGTTCAAAAGGGAACTGGTCGGCTCTCAGAGAGCGGCCCGGGTACCTGCCTTGCCCTGAGCGAAGAATACTGCGCCTCGGGGAAGCTCGTGAGTTATCCCCAAAACAAGATTTTCGTGGGTTTTAATCTGGCGGCGAGCTCCACGATTTACGCTCCCTTCGACGGTTACTTTGATTTCGGGAAAGACGGTGGCTCAGTCGAGCAATACGCCGAAACCGCTTCTTCGACCGGCCAGTATTTCGAATTCTTCGGCTATATGACCCCCCTCCAGGAATCAGGCGCTTACGTGAAGAAAGGCGCGCCCGTCGCCCAGGTTACTGGCCAAGTCATTGACCAAATCTCGAACTCAAATCTTCTTCTCGACTTCCAATCCGTTTCGCCGAATCGTCAAAAGACGCCCGACCTGAGCTTGACTCATCAGTATTTCAGCGAGGTAAAGATCTAAAGAGACGGCTATTTTTTATATATCGCTATCATCTGCCTTATCACGAGCTCCCCTGGCTTTATCGTTTTCCCCCGGAAATCGAACCAGACCCGCCCGAAATCGTCTCTCGTTATTTTCCTCAAGCCGCCGATCTCCGGATCCTGGAGATAGATATGGGTTTTGTCCAGGCCGACGACTACCGAATAATGGCCGTCGGGGACAGCCGAAAGCGGATAATCCAGCCGGCCGCGGCTGAACCAATCGACCATTACCGGCACGCCTTTCCCGAGCCAGCGCTCCAAGTCGGCGAAGGAAGCGTTGTTTTTTATCTTCACCTTGAACCCATGCTTCTCCGCCGCCAACTTCAGACTCTTGTCGTCCGTTCCCAAGCCCTTCTTGACCCCCAAAAGTCTGGCCAACTCCGATTCGCTTTTTTGGAGGCCCCAATAAGCCAGAACCATCTTCAAAGACGCCGGCCCGCACATATCGGCGTTAAGCGTCTCCTGAAACGGTTTAACCTTCAAAATATTAATGGACATAATCCTTATGCTAAAACAGTTACCTAAAAAGAGCGAAACCTTGTTATCACATCCTTTTAAGAAGGCGTGGAAGGCTAAACTCTCAGACCATCAATCATTTAGATAATGTTTTTAGAAACATATCCTGTTTTTTCCAAAACTTCGTGAACTCC
>DATKRQ010000053.1:0-9223 GCA_035532135.1 Candidatus Tyrphobacter sp. | reverse complement strand
GGCCAGACTAGACGACAGGGCCAACTTCCAAATCGGTTTTTATTGTAATATAATCACGGGAAATTCCAAGCTTCGGGCTGGCTCGCGCTTAGAGTCTGGGAATTCGCGAATTTTTATGTCTTTTTATCGTTTTTTAGAGATAATCCCCGGTTTTTTGGCCTGGACGACGCTCATAGTTTTCGTGCTGGCGGCCAGATTCCTTCCGACTTACGTTTCTGTTTTTATCATCCTTTTCGACACTTATTGGCTTTTCAAGACCGTCTATCTCTATTTTCACCTCCGAGTGAGCTATAAGGAACTCCGCGCCAACTTGAAAATCAATTGGCTCACGAAGCTCGAAAAGAATCCTCGGACAGCCGACCGCTGGAGAAAAATCTATCATCTGGTGATTCTCCCGATGTACAAGGAGCCTTACGAGGTGGTGGCGGAAACCTTTGAGGCGCTTTCAAGGGTTAATTATCCTCTGGATCGATTGATAGTCGTTTTAGCCGAGGAAGAAAAAGGAGGCGCGGAAGCTTTGGCAACGGGAGAAAGAATACGAGAGAATTTCGGCTCGAAGTTTTTTAGATTCATCGCGACCGTTCATCCGGCCGACATCCCGGGGGAATTGGCCGGAAAGGGCTCGAACGAAACCTGGGCGGCCAAAGAAGCCAAGCAGAAGATTATTGATTCCTTAAGCTTGCCCTACGAGGATATCATCGCTTCGGTTTTCGACGTTGATACCCAGGTGGCCTCAGAGTACTTCGGCCGGCTTGCCGAAGCCTTTCTCACCGCCCCGAATCCCCAGCGGTCGAGTTATCAGCCCATTCCTTTTTTTATCAACAACGTCTTTGAGGCGCCGGCCCTGGCCCGAGTGGTGGCTTTTTCGACCACCTTTTGGGGGCTTATGGAGCAATCGAGGCCGGAGCACATCGAGACTTTTTCTTCTCACGCCACGCCCTTCAAGGCGCTCGCGGAAATAGGATTTTGGGAAACAAACGTGGTTTCGGAGGATTCGCGGATATTCTGGCAACTTTACCTTCATTATCACGGCGACTGGCGGACGGTTCCTTTGAAGTATCCGATTTCGCTCGACGTAAACGTCGCTTCGACCTTCTGGGGAACGGTGGCGAGCCTCTACAAACAGCAGAGGCGGTGGGCCTGGGGAGCGGAAAACTTCCCTTATGTCGTTTCCGGATTCTTGAAGAACCGCGCGCCCCTCTCCAAAAAACTCAGCCGGTCCTTCAATATTTTGGAGGGAGTCTATTCCTGGTCCACGAGCGCTTTTCTGGTTTCTTTGGGCGGCCTGCCGGTCGTGATCGGCGGCAAGGAATTTAACGCGACCGTCTTATCTTATAGCCTGCCGGTAATCACGGGCTATCTGGCCTATATCACTTCGCTCGGCCTCATTATTTCCGGCATCCTGGGAGCGGCGCTTCTGCCGCCCCGGCCTAAATGGTTTAAGCGGAAGCACGGCTTGATTTATTTCCTCCAGTGGTTTTTGACGCCCATAAGCATGATTTTCTTGGGCGCCGTTCCGGCCTTGGAGGCTCAAACCAGGCTGATGCTCGGCGGGCGATTCCGCTTGGGTTTTTGGCCGACGCCCAAAAGCCGCCTCAAAAAAGAAGGGGTTACTCTCTCGGCCAGCCCCGCCGGCCCGACTTTAAAAAATGTTGATTAATTAAAATGAATACTCTGGTTATCATTCTCGTCGTTTTGGCCGCCGTGGCTTTCGGTTTCTATCTCAGTCGCCGGCCTCAATCCAGAAATAGCGATTCGCTAACTCTGCTTCAAAACCAGATCAGCGAAGTCAACCGGACGCTCGAGTCCAGGTTGAGCGATTTGCCGCGTTTGCTTCAGACCCAATTCAGCGAAAGCGCCAAAATCATAAGAAACGTAACCGACCGCCTGGCCAAGCTCGACGAAACCAACAGACAAGTGATGGGTTTTGCCGACGAACTTAAGAGCCTCCAGGATATTTTGAAGAATCCCAAGCAAAGGGGGGTCTTGGGTGAGTATTATCTCGAGACGGTTTTATCGAATGTTTTGCCGCCGGGGAGTTTTGAAATGCAGCACCCTTTTAAAGACGGGAACGTGGTGGACGCCGTTATTTTTTACAATAATCGGCTGATTCCGATTGACTCAAAGTTCAGTCTGGAAAATTACAATCGCCTGATCGGCGCGAAAAATCCGGAGGAGCGGAAAAAACTGGAGGAATCACTGCGCCGGGATTTGAAGGAGCGAATCGACGAAACGGCCAAATATATTCGCCCGGGCGAAGACACGATTGATTTCGCTTTTATGTTCATCCCTTCCGAGGCGCTCTATTATGATCTTCTAATCAATAAGGTTGGTTCGGTGACCGCGAGGGATTTAATCGAATACGCCACCGCCGAAAAAAGGGTGTTTGTCGTTTCGCCCACTTCTTTTCTGGCTTATCTCCAGACGGTGATTCAGGGTCTGCGCCAAGCCGAATTCAACCGCTCGGCCGAGGAAATCAGGAAGAGGGTCGGCGATTTGGGCCGGCATCTTTTAACTTTCAATTCTTTCCTGGAAAAGTTGGGTAAAAATCTGGGAACGGCCTTAAACGCTTACAACGAGGCCGCCAACGAATTCCAAAAAATCGACAAAGACGTCCTTAAGATTACCGGCGAGTCGGCCGGGCTTAAGCCCAAAATCGACGAGGCGACGGAAGAAAAATGAAGTCTTGATAAAGCGCCTTGCTATTGACAATGGGGAGAAATATCATGTAAATTAGTATCTGGTATGAAATTCAAACCACTTTCCAATCATATTTTTCTTGAGCCGGTCGAAGAAGAAAAAACGACCAAGTCGGGCATCGTCATTCCGGACACGGTGGAGAAAGAAAAACCCATGAAGGGGAAAGTAATCGCGGCCGGACCGGGGAAACTGAACGACAAGGGCGAGCGAAGCCCGATGTCGGTGAAGGTCGGCGACCTGGTGCTTTTTAAGAAATATGGCCCGGATGAGATCGAGATGGAAGGTAAAAAATATTTGGTGGGCGACGAGGACGATGTTCTGGCCGTCCTGGAAAACTAAAAATATTTAATCGGTCAAAAACAATTCATAATTATTAATCATGGCGAAACAAATTCTTTTTAACGAAAAAGCCAGGGCCTCTTTAAAAAGAGGCGTGGACAAGTTGGCTGACGCGGTCAAAGTAACTTTGGGGCCGAAGGGCCGGGCGGTAGTCTTGGCTAAAAGCTACGGCACGCCGGTTGTCACTCATGACGGAGTGACCATCGCCAAAGAAATAGAACTCGAAGACAAAATCGAAAACATCGGCGCTTCGCTCGTCAAAGAGGTAGCCTCGAAGACCAACGATATCGCGGGCGACGGTACGACGACGGCTACTCTTTTGGCCCAGACGTTTATCCGCGAGGGATTAAAGAATGTGGCCGCCGGCGTCGATCCGGTCGGCATGCACGAAGGCATGCAAAAGGCTTATGAGCTCGTCGTTAAAAGTTTGAAGAGTTTTTCTAAAAACATTAACGGTCGGGCGGAAATCGCCCAGGTAGCGACCATCTCGGCCCGTGACGCCGAAGTCGGCAATTTAATCGCCGAAGTAATCGATCAGGTGGGGAAAGACGGCGTGGTCACGGTGGAAGAATCGCAGACCCTGGGACTTTCGAAGGATTTGGTCGAGGGACTCCAGTTCGACCGCGGTTATATTTCCGCCTATATGATTACCAGCCAGGAAAAGATGGAGGCCGTCCTCGATGATCCTTACGTTTTAGTGACGGATCAGAAGGTCTCGGCTATTGTCGACTTACTGCCTCTTTTGGAAAAAATCGTTCAAGGCGGCAAGAAAGAACTTTTTATCGTGGCCGACGATATAGACGGCGAAGCTTTGGCCACCTTGGTAGTCAATAAGCTGAGAGGCGTCTTTAACGTTTTGGCGGTCAAAGCGCCGGGATTCGGCGACCGGCGGAAGGAAATGCTTGAGGACATCGCGGCGGTGACCGGCGCCGAATTCGTTTCGGAAGATCTCGGCCGGAAGCTTTCGAATGTCGATCTCCAGGCCTTAGGCCAGGCCCACCGGGTGGTTTCAAACAAAGACAACACGGTGATCGTGGGCGGCAAGGGCGACAAGCAGACGATTGAAAAAAGAGTCGCCCAAATCAAGGCTCAAATCGAAAAAACCGATTCGGAATTCGATCGGGAGAAGCTTCAGGAGCGCTTGGGAAAGCTCTCGGGCGGAGTGGCGGTCATCAGGGTGGGCGCCGCGACCGAGGTGGAACAGAAAGAAAAACAGCATCGAATCGAAGACGCCGTTCAGGCGACTAAGGCGGCGGTCGAGGAGGGAATTATCCCCGGTGGCGGCGTGGCGTTGGTCCGGGCCGGCCGGGCCTTGGAAGATTATCTGGAGAAAACGGAAAAATCAGCCGACTTAGCCGAGATCGTGGGTTTGAGAATCATTCTCGAGGGTCTTTACGAGCCGATCAGGCAAATCGCCAAGAATGCTGGTTATGACGGCTCGGTGGTTCTCCAGAAAGTCAAAGAAGGAAAAGAGGACTTCGGTTTCAACGCCGTTTCGGGAAAATATGAAAATCTGATCGCGGCCGGCATCGTCGATCCGACCAAAGTAACCCGCTCGGCTTTACAAAACGCCGTATCCATCGCTTCGATGCTTTTGATTACCGAAGCGGTGGTAGCCGATATTCCGGAGAAAAAAGAAAAGGGCGGGATGCCGACGATGCCGGGGATGGACGAAGATTATTAATTTTCGTTTTTAATTCCGACTCCCATTAATTCCTAAAAGTGATTCCTTTGTATTACGTTTTAGCCGTCGCCGTCCTGATTTTGATCTGGGCAATCGCGGCCTATAACCACCTTATTGTTTTGCGCAACCGGGCCGAGGAAGCGCTTTCGGACATCGACGTCCAGTTAAAAAGACGATTCGATCTCATTCCCAATCTGGTCGAAACCGTCAAGGGTTATATGGCGCACGAGCGGACGACACTTCAAAACATCACCGAAGCCCGGGCGGCCGTGGCTCAGAGCCGGGGCAATCCATTGGACAGGGATAAGGAGGAAAACGCTTTATCCTCAACTCTGAAAACTTTGTTCGCGGTGGCGGAAAATTATCCCCAACTCAAAGCCAACGAGAACTTCAAGGAGCTCCAGAGCGAATTGACGGACACGGAAGATAAGGTTCAGGCTTCCCGACGTTTCTATAATTCGACTATCCGGGATTTTAATAGCCACTTGGAGACTTTCCCGAACAGCCTGATCTCTAGAGCTTTCGGTTTTAAGGAAAAGAAATTCTTTGAAGTAGCAGAAGCGGCCGAGCGACAGGCGGTTAAGGTCGATTTCGGCGGTTAGGATTTGGTCAGGGATTAATCTTTCCGGGCACTTGTCGGATTTTTATCTCCAGTCAATCATTATGCCTTCTCTTTATTCTTATCGGGACTCAAATATCCGTCGCACCTATTTTCTTCTCACCGCCTTTCTTATTTTTATCATCGGACTGGGATTTATTTTCAGCCAACTTTACGGAAATTATCTTATTTTAATCTTCGCTGTTCTATTCAGCGTCCTTATGAGCTTCGCGAGTTATTGGTATTCGGATAAGGTGGCGCTCGCGGTGGCCGGCGCCAAGGAGGTCAGCCGGGAGAAATCCCCCGACCTTTACCGAATCCTTGAAAATTTGTCGATTGCCGCCGGACTTCCCACGCCCAAGATTTATATCGTGCCGGAAGCGGCGCCGAACGCTTTCGCCACCGGCCGTGATCCCGAGCACGCGGCGATCGCGGTCACGGCCGGCTTGATTCAAAAGCTCGACAAAACGGAGCTTGAGGGCGTCCTGGCCCACGAGCTGTCCCACGTCGGCAACCGCGACATTCTCTTGTCCACGGTAGTCGTCGTTTTGGTCGGTTTCGTTTCGCTCCTCGCCAACTGGTTCTTCCAGTCGATGTTTTGGGGAGGCTTCAGGAATCGGGAAAACAACAACAATGGCGGCTTATTCCTTTTAATCGGAATCGCCTTGTCCGTTATAGCTCCCATTTCCGCTACTTTGATTCAGCTTGCGATTTCAAGAAAACGGGAAATGCTGGCCGACGCTTCGGGGGCGCTTCTTACGCGTTACCCCGAAGGGCTGATAAGCGCCCTGGAAAAGATTTCCGCCGATCCCACGCCGCTAAAAGGAGCGACCGAAGCGACGGCTCATCTTTGGCTTGCCGATCCTTTTAAAAATAGGAAGCGGGAGCCTTGGTATCAGAAGCTTTTTACGACTCATCCGCCGATTGAGGAGCGGATTGCCGCCTTGCGCCGGACGATGTGATTAAAATCCGCCCCGGTGATCTCGCTTCAAGATTCGACCGCGGCTGATTATTTATTTAAGATTCTCTGGTTTGTGGCCCAGAAAAACTTAGGTTATTATTAAGGCAATGGCTAATTTAGACGCGGGCAATCCAGAGCGTCTCCACGCTTCGCTTGAAGCGGACATCGAGAAGCTTTCCCGGGAGGTGGCGGAGAAAAAATCCCTGCCTCAATACGAGCGTCTTCCGGAAAGGGAAATCGTGAAGCGATCCCTCGCTCCGCTCGTGAGCCAGCCCGCGGTCCAGACGCCGTTAAAGTCGGGCGACGAGGAGGGCGAAGAAGATTTCTTGCCGGATTATCTCAAGGAGGCCGATCCGGAAATGAAGCTCGCGGTGGAAAGGCTTGTGGATCAGGCCTTTCACGAGGGGATCGCGAGAGCGGTCTCTTCGGCTCAAGCCGCCGGGCCGTTTATTTTGGACTCTTTTCACGACGCTTTGGCCGACAAGCTTTATGAGGAATTGAAAGCCCGGAAGCTTATATGAATCTGATTCTTTCAATTTTAATCGCCTTGGCTTTCTGCGTCGGATTCGTTTGGCTCTACTGGTGGCTCGGGAAAAAAATGAAGCTTGGTTTTCTTCGCCGATCTTTGGGGATGAAAATTCTTTCCGTCCGGGTTCCTCAGGAAAGGGCAAAGGAAGGTGAGAAAGATTTTAAAAACGAGATTAACAAGTCGGCTCAGCTCTTTAGCGCCTTGGCCGGTTTGGGCGAGCCCTTTGTTTTCGAGGCGGCGGTTCACCATATTGGCGAGGAGATCCATTTCTATGTTTCCGTGCCCCGGACTTCAGTCGATTTCGTGAAGCGTCAGATCGGCGGATTATGGAAGGAATCTCAGGTCGAGGAATCGGAAGATTATAATATTTTCAATTCGGCCGGCGCGGGAGCGGGAATTTATCTGCGCCAGAAAATAAATCCCATCCTGCCGATCCGGACTTACGAGGAGGCTAACCTGGACACTTTTGCCACCATTTTAAGCGGCCTTTCCCAAGTGAACGAGGTGGGTGAAGGAGTGGCGATTCAAGCGCTCGCGAGGCCGGCTTCGCTGGGAGTCAAAAAAGCGGCGAGCCAGGGCATTGTGAGTCTGAAAAAAGGCGGGGGACTGAGCGAGATTTTAAAAACCAGCTTCGAGCTGGGCGACATCGCGAAGGCCCTGAATCCGCCGAGCAAGGAAGAGAAGGAAACATCGGTCAAAGAAAGAGCGGTCGATGAGGAATCGGTCAAGGCGCTCGAGGCCAAGATTTCGAAGCCGCTCCTTTCGGTCAATTTCCGGGTTTTGGCTTCGGCCGCGACGCCGGTTGAAGCGACCGCCTTGGTCGACAACATTGCCGGCGCCTTTTCCCAATTCAGCGCCCCGCAGAGGAACGAACTGGCGGCCGTCCGACCGCGGAACTTCGATAAATTCGCTTACGAATATTCTTTCCGGGAATTCAACGAGAGCGAGATCATCGTCCTTAACACGGTGGAGCTGGCGAGCCTTTTCCATCTCCCGACTTTTACCACCGATTTACCGAAAATAAAGTGGCTTAAAAACAAGGAAGCGGCCGCTCCGACCGGCCTGCCCGCCGCGGGCATTGTTTTGGGTGAAAACGTTTTTCGGGGGGAACGCAAGAAGATCCGCCTGACCGATAACGATCGGCGCCGCCACTTATACATCGTGGGTCAGACAGGCACCGGCAAATCGGTATTGCTTAAGAATATGGCCGTTCAGGACATTAGAGACGGCAAGGGAATGGCTGTTATTGATCCGCATGGCGATTTGGCCGAAGGAATCTTGGCCTTGGTTCCCAAAGAACGGTACGACGACGTGATTGTCTTCGATCCCTCGGATTTGAGCCGGCCCCTAGGACTCAATATGCTCGAATACGATTTCAACCGGCCGGAAGAAAAGACCTTTATCGCGAACGAGATGCAGAACATTTTCAATCAGCTTTTTACGGTCGAGACAATGGGGCCGGTTTTTGAGCAGTATATGAAAAACGCCCTTTTGCTTTTGATGGAAGACGCTCCGAATGAGCCGGCGACTATGATGGAAATTTCCCGCCTTTTCACCGACGAAGAATTCCGGAAGAAGAAGTTGGCGAGAATCAAAAATCCGGCTGTGATTGATTTCTGGGAGAAAGAAGCGGCGCCGGTTACGGGCGAGGCCTCAATCACCAATATGACTCACTATATCACCTCAAAATTTAATAATTTCACGGCCAACGATTACATCCGGCCGATAATCGGCCAGGCCAAGTCGGCTTTCAACTTCCGCAAGCTGATGGACGAAGGAAAAATCCTGATTGTCAATTTATCAAAAGGAAGAATCGGGGATATCAATGCCAATCTCTTGGGGATGGTCATCGTGGGCAAGCTCTTAATGGCGGCGCTCTCGCGCGTCGATATTCCGAATGAGGAAAACCGCCGCGATTTTTATCTTTATATCGACGAGTTCCAGAATTTCACGACCGATTCCATCGCCATCATTTTGTCGGAAGCTCGGAAATATCGGTTGGATCTCGTGATCGCCCACCAGTTTATCGCCCAGCTGACAGATAAAATCAGGGATGCCGTTTTCGGGAATGTCGGCTCGATGATTTCCTTCCGGGTGGGCGTGCCGGACACCGAGGTCCTGGCCAAGCAGTTCGAGCCGGTGTTTACGGCGAACGATCTCATAAACATTGATAATTACAACGCCTATGTTAAGCTTCTTTTAAATGGCCAGACTTCGAAGCCGTTTAATATAAGGACTTTGGCGCCGGAGAAGGGGGACGAGGCGATTCGGGACGCCTTGAAGGAACTTTCCCGCCTCCGCTACGGCCGCTGGCGGGAAGATGTCGAAGCCGAGGTTTGGCAAAGATTAAGGGAATAATTTTGAAATTATGGCTAACCAGAGACCAGAAAGAGAGCCAAGACTAGAAGGAGA
>DATKRQ010000052.1:0-10252 GCA_035532135.1 Candidatus Tyrphobacter sp. | reverse complement strand
GCCATTACCGTCAAGAAATGGGTGGATTATTTCAAACTGTGCGTGAATCAAGGCCGCCTTAATGGGCGTCAGAATATCATCTTTGGTATGCATGAATTTCTCAAGATCGCCGAGGGCAACGTGCATTTCATCGACCGGAGGCGGCACAAAATAAGCATTATCTGGACGGGTGCCCCCGATCCAATTTTGAGATTTTCTAAATTCTCCGGGGTCAGAATAATGAGTGGCTCGCGCCTTGTCCATTAGCCGTTTATGCAATTCCCGAATAAAACGCAAAGCCATCGGAAAATTATCCTCTTTAACGCGCTTCATTCCGTAATTCAATGCCTTGATGTAATGTAAAATATCATCAACATCCTCCGGAATGTTCGCGCTCGGTTGCACTTCCGCTTCAATCGCATCAATCATCGTCGCCATCGTCCCCTCGATCTGGCTTGAGGAAGCCGCATCCTTGCGGAGATACATACTCAAGAAAAAATCGACGTCAGGCAGTAATTTTGTCATACCGTCGAGTTTGCCTAGTAAACGTGTTGCCTCGCCGTTTTTCTTAAGAATTTTAGCGTCAAACCCAAATCCGCTCCCTGAAGGAAAAGGCGCTGGAATAAAGGCTTTGAATCCTTCTTTCTGTTCTTTAAGCTGGCCGATTTCGATGGTTTTCATGTTTGTTTACATCTTTTTATCAATGTAAACAAAGTGTATATCTTTGTTTACATCGGGTCAAGTAATGTAAATAGGCTGAAAGGGTACCGCCAATTTTCAGAATTAGGATTTTGGGCGGAAGGGGTGGGATTCGAACCCACGTGCCTCTTGCGAGGACAGCGGTTTTCGAGACCGCCCCGTTATGACCACTTCGGTACCCTTCCTCGGTTATGAGAATACAACGGAATTTAGGCCCTGAAAAGTTTTAATTTTCAGATTCCAGTTATCCACAGATAAACACCTTGAGGGCTGATATAATTATCAGCAAGAGTTTCAAAGGTCGATGAACGCTAAACAAACAAATGAATAAAAGATTCTATTTTTGTTTCTCCGCCACCATTTTCCTTTTTGTCTCGCTTGCCCACCTTCTCCGTATCGTCTATGACTGGTCGCTCCAAATCGGCGGGTTGACGATTCCGATGTGGGTTTCGTGGATCGCTTTCGTGGTCGCCGGCTATCTTTCCTGGAGCGGCTACCGGCTACTCGCCAAGTCTTCTCGCGGATAAGGTATTATTACTCGCCTATGTGGACCCGAGCGGGATTGAACCGCTGACCTCCTCATTGCAAATGAGGCGTTCTGCCACTGAACTACGGGCCCGTTCAATATAAAGATTAAGCCAAAACGGCTATTTTGTAACGATGGCCGTCTTCTCCTCCCGAATCAGGAAGCTGAGCGCGAAAAGCGCGGTCGAGATGAGAGCCGAGAGTAGACAGTACTCGCAGAGATCGTTGATCACGAAGACCTGGAGGTAAACGAACCACAGGGAAGCCAAAAAGCCGAGCGCGACGAATCGGGAAATGAATCTCATTATCGAACTTCTGGCCGAAAACAGGCAGTAGCCGGAAAGGATCAAAACCGAGAGGTAATACAAGGCGCCGAGGAGCGCCACCGGCAGGCCGAAAACCACGGCGTACTGGCTCGTCAAAACCTTATCGCAACCCTGAAGGATGGAACAGGTTACCGGCGCGCCCAGAAAGTGTTTGACGGTAAGATAGGTCGCGTCCCCGAAGCCGATCAAGGCCGGGGCAAAAAGGGCGGCTGGGAGCCAAGCCGGAAAAGAGACGGCGCCGCTCATCGGTTTTAACTTTGAAAAGAACATCTAATTTTTCGATTGGTTATCTTATCGGCCGGCCGGCGTAAGAAATTTCGGGGGTCTTGAGTCGGGAAAGAAAAAGCGCCAGGGCATAGGAGCCGAAGAAGACGCCGTTGAAGAACAGATCCCCCGCGAGGGTATTCCGGAAGAACGGAATGGCGAGGAGATAGGCGTCAGCCAATCCGCCGGCGGTTTTAGGGTACCAGGAGGACAGCGCCCAAACCCCGAAATTGGTCGCGAGATAGAACAAAACCGAGCCGGCGAGGGAAGCCAAGAAAATTCGGCCGAGGGATTTGTCCTTTCCGACCCACCAGCCGACGGCGATAATGGCCGCGAAACTCGCGTAGACCACGATCATTAGCCGCCAGTCGTAGAAGCCGATGAAGGCGTCGCTTACGAACATAACCGCTAGCGGAAAAACAAAGCCGATTTTCCGGGGCAGATAGGCGCCGGCCCATAGGGCCAAAGCGGCCACCGGCACGAAATTCGGCGAGTGCGGCTCCAGTCTCAAAACCAACGTAAGGAAAGCGAAAATTATTCCCGCGACTAAAGCCATGGTTATTCCTTGGGCAAGGTGAATTTCCACTCGATGACGTCTCCGGACCGAATCACGTAGTCGCTCGCTCCGACGGGCGCGAGCTTGTCGTTCACCCAATATTGCCAGTAGCGCCCGCCCGCGCCGTTCTTGTCGTTGCCGATCTGGGTTACGAGGACGCCTAAGCCCTTGTAGTCCTTATAGTCGAATTGGAGGTTGTTTTTCGCCGCCAGGCTTTTGGTAGCTTCAAAGAGATTCTCGCCGGCCGCGGGCGCGAGATCATAGGAAACGATATTCCCGTTTCCGTAATCGAACATCACGCTCGCTCCCTTGGAAATCAAGGGAGCGACTACCGGAGTCGGCAGAAGAAACCTGGCGCCCAAGATAATCCCGAAAACCAGGCCGATAAGGAGACCTGCGCCTAGCCAAAAGGCTTCCCGTCGAACTTTTTTTATCTTCATGGTTGTATTAATTACGGATGACCGGCTGAAACTTTGGTGGACCCACGGGGAATCGAACCCCGAACCCATCCATGCCATGGATGTGTGTTACCGTTATACCATGGGCCCTTAGCTTCTTTATTTTACTTTATTTTGGAGAAAAATAAAGATAAGCTTAAGAAGCAAGGGAGGAGTGCCTGAGTGGCTGAAAGGGACGGTCTTGAAAACCGTTATCCGCCTTTGGCGGATCGTGAGTTCAAATCTCACCTCCTCCGCCAGTTGGGAAATAAATAGAGAGACTTTTCGACTTGAGGCGGTTTACGCCTTTTAAATTCAACTTAGATCAAAACCATGCCGGAATTAGAAAATCTATCAAAAAGTGAACTGAAGACTATCTATGACGGGGATCAAAAAGATCGTGCCGAAAAGTTGTGGGAAAAAGATCCTCAACTCATGGCAAAAAGAGATTCAACTCGGTTAAAAAGAATTTTGGAATTGGTTGAAAATAATCGGCTGAAAAAACCGGCGGATTTTCTTCATGCCGCAATGATTTTACAGCACGGTTCTGAAATCAGACATTACGAGCTGGCCCGTGAGTTTGCCAAAAAAGCCGCCGACCAAGGCTATACTCCAGAAACAGGAGAAGTGGATCCGTTTTGGCTGGCGGCCGCGGCTAAAGATAGAAGTTTAATGTCACAAGGCAAACCGCAACGGTACGGAACTCAGAGCAGAAAAGACGTTAAAGATGGACCCTGGTACTTATACCAAGTCGACCCTTCTATTACCGATGAAGAGCGTGCTCGCTTTCACGTGCGGCCGTTATCTGAATTAATAAAGCGGATAGATGATTTAAACTCTCGAAAAGAATAGCGGCCCCCTACCTTCGTTTCACCGAAGCTCGCAAGAGCGGAGGCAAGTTTCAGGAAGCTTCGGCGAGACAAGATCCATCTAGGTTCGCGAAGGGATTCGAATTGTAATTAAAAACACTTGATTCTACGGTCTCATATCAATCACTAATCCGCCCCACGTAAAATTTTTAGCTCCGATTCCCTCCCCCGTTAGAGGATTAAACCGCTCGCGGAAACCGGCTGTCTCAAGCAAGCGAATAGAATTCTCCTTAATTATATTAGCCCTTTCGTTAAATCCATAATTGATAAGTCCTTTAAATAAGAACCAGTTGGTTGCCATCCAGACGGGGCCGCGCCAAAAACCGTTCGGATTAAACGACGGTTCATCCAGTGAAACCGTCGGGACGGAATAAGCCGCCAGAAACTCTTTGGGATTTGTTAGGTGTTTTTCTACTAGCAACCCGGCTTCGTCTTGGGTTAAAATGCGAGCGAAAAGGGGCGCAAAGATAGCCCAGGTTTTAGTTTTAATGTGTTTGTAGTCAGCTCCATAAGCCGACCAGAAAAGCCCATCTTCAAGCATAAACCGACGCATCCCGCCAATTATATCTTCACTCTTTTGGCTGAAATAGGCCGCATCTTCGGTTTTTTCCAGTTTTCCGGCGATTAGCGAAAGACAGCGAAGGTTTTCGACTATGATTGAGTTGAAAGGAACGTCTTTCACCCAGAAAAAATTTCGCATGCAGAAGGGGGCGTCGAAACGGCAGTCCTCGTTTTCCCTTACCAGTTTCAACCGGCGTGAGAAATTATCGCTAGCCGATTGATTGGGCGGCAGGCCCAGCGAGATGTCAAAACGCGGTGAATCGTCTTCTCCGGATTCGTCCGGATTAAGGATGCCTATCAAGTGCTTCTCGTGGGGATCCCGCTCGTTAATCAGATATTTGTAATAGTGGAAAAGATTCGGATAAATTTTTTTCAAAAAATTCAAATCGCCATCCTTCTCAAAAATCCGCCAGGCGGCATAAGCGATCATCGGCGGCTGAGTGATGCTACTTGTTCCCTCCGTTCCCCAGTTGATGTTGATCGCTTCGTGTTTCTCCCAATAAATAATATGGGGCACAAGGCCGTTGGCTAGTTGTTTGGAGACAAGGGACAAAATTTCCTTTTTGGCGTCCTCCAGCGAGAAGTGGCTTAAAATCAGAGCGTGAAAGCAAGAATCCCAAAGCCATTGATACGGATAAGCTTCGGGCGACGGCACGGTATACTGGTAAACTCCCGAAACCCTTCTGTTTCGCAACATTAATTCTTTAATATCCTCCTCAAGTTTTTGCGATAGAGAATCGATCATGAGTAGTAGTAATCTTAAAGGAGCTTAGCGCTTAACATAGAAAATTTCAAAGACTCGTCCTCGGATATTAGCCTGGGGGCCGGCGACTTGAGAGCCGCCGATTTTTATTTCCAGGGCCTCCCCGCACTTTCGACGCACCAAACGCAGAAAAATATCGTATTATATAAGCAGAACCTCCGATGCATGAAGATAATAAGTTAATTCACGAGGCCCAAAAGGATCCTAAGGCGTTTGGCAAGATCTACGGCCAATATCTTACCCATATCTACCGATACGTGCTGGCGCGAGTCGGCCGACAAAAAGAAGTGGCCGAGGACATCTCCCAGGAAACATTCCTTAAGGCCTTTAAAAGCCGGAACCGGTTCAAAGAAAGGGGTCTCCCCTATCTCGCCTATCTCCGACGAATCGCCCACAACCTCCTCATTAACCATTACCGGTCGAAGAAAACCCTGCCGCTTGAGGAAACGGAGGGAGTGATTGATGACGCCCTTGAAAATCTGATTTCAGTCAAAGAAAAAGTCGAGGAATTCGAGCGGCTCATCGCCACTCTTCCCGAAAAGCATCGGGAAATAATGATCCTGCGGTACCGGGAAGACCTGCCAATCAAAGAAATCGCCCAAAAAACCAATAAATCGGAAAATTCCGTGAAACTAACCCTTTCCCGGGCGAGGAAAAGGCTGATTAAGGCTCACCGGACGAAGGCCGGACAAAACAAAAAGGCCGGGAATTAGTTTCCAAAATCCGGAAACAGACACCTTCGCTCCATCGGGGGTGTTTTCTTTTATAGAAAGACAAGGACGGCGCAGTCGGGTCGTCCGAAAAGCAAAAAAATCGTGAGATGCCAAGCAAAATTACTATGATTGCGCGGTTGATTCACGTGATGGACGATACCTGAAAAGGCTTAAGCGCAAAACCTGAATAATATGGAGAGTCAAAGTGGGCATTCATCAGGATGCCGCAGCAATCCTTCTCGAGGATGAAGCCGGGACGGGATCGGGTGAAAAAATAAAAATTGATTCGCTCGAACCTTAATCCCGGCTTTTTTATTCCGGAGTTTATCTAAAAAACCCGTTCGTCGATAAGCTGGCCGCTTTTATTATACAAGTCCACCTTGTCGTGCTCCTGGTTCAGGAAATGATAGTCGCCCAAGAAAATAAACCACTGGTTGGAAAGAAAATTTGGGTCGTTGCGGTAGGCGGAAAAACAGCCGCCGTAATTCGCCCGATCCGCCAGAAACTGCTTGCAGGCCGCGTCGTAAGCGATGGACTGATTGTTCAAATCAGGGGCGGCGCATGATCCGAGAGAGGTGATATAATCCTGACAGCCGCTCGAAAAGTTCACGATGTCCGCCCGGCCTTGGTAGAGGGTCGGACAGCTATTGGGGAAAAGATAATTGGTCTGATAGGTGTTATTCAAGTAGCCGATGCACTCATTGAGTCTCATGTTTTGGCCCGCCGGACCTTGGGTGGAATAGATATTCAGATAACCGTTGTCCTTGACGATTATGTCCTGAGGCGAGCCGAATCCGCCGGGCAGGTAAACGTTAACCGCCTGAGGAATATAAGTCTGGTCTCCCTTTGATTTTATTTCCCAACCGGTCAAGTCGAGCGATTCGCCGGGCTTCAGGGAAAAGGAAATCGTGAGAGAGGAAGGGGCCTGAAAATTATTAACCGTGCCGTAAGAGGGGCTGATTGAGGAAAGCCGGACTTCTCCCGCTCCGGTCGGCGCGGCTGGTTTCGGCTGAGACTGAGTCTTGGAAGTCGCCGAAGGCGGGGCTTGGTAAGAGGAGGGGGGTTTCGAGGCGGATTGGGAAATCGCGCCCGACGGTAATTTAGGAAAAGAAAAGAGGCTGGAAATTCCCTTAATAAAACCGCTGATGCCTTGAGGCAAGGAAACGCTTACGGTCGGCGATTTTAATCCCGAGCTGAAACCGCGGAAAAAATATAAAGCGACGCCTATTATCACGAGGACAAAAACGTAAACGGTGACGCGGCGGATGTGCTCAATCACAAAAATTTAAATCACGAAGTTGATTATTTTTCCCGGAATGAAAATGATCTTTTTGATTTCCTTCCCCGAAAGATAGTCTTTGACCGCCGGCTGGCCGTAAGCCAATTTTTTCGCTTCGGCCTCCCCGATTCCCTTGGCGGCCGTGACCTTTCCCCGCAAGCGGCCGTTGATTTGAACGATTAATTCGAAAGTAGGGGCGGAAACCAGTTTCTTGTCGTATTCCGGCCAGGAAGATTTATGGATTGAGAAACGGCGGCCGCTCGACTCCCATAATTCCTCCGCCATAAACGGCGCGAAGGGGGCCAGAAGCAAAAGAAAGACTTCGAAATCTTTCCGGCCCGCCGCCGGTTCCGATTCCAGCTTGTTTAAGACGACCATCAGCTCCGAGATGGACGTGTTGTAGTGGAGGGCCGAAATATCTTCGGTAATTTTTTTAATCGAACCGTGGAGCCAGGGCGAAAGCGATTTCTGACGAACCAGCCGAGACTGGCCGAGCTTCCAGACGCGATTCAGGAATCTCACGGCTCCGATGATGCCGGCGTCGCGCCAATCGCCGCCCTGCTCAAAGGGAGCGAGAAACATAAGATAAATTCTCAGGGTGTCGGTGCCGTATTTCTCGATGAACTCATCCGGCCGCACCACATTCCCTTTGGATTTGGACATTTTCCGGCCTTCCTTGATAAGCAAGCCGTGGGCCCTGAACTTCTTGAACGGCTCTTCGAAACTTATAAGCCCCCAATCTTTGAAAGCCATAGCCGCGAATCTCACGTAGAGGAGATGGAGCACGGCGTGCTCGGCTCCGCCGATATACATATCGACCGGGAACCATTTTTTGGTGATTTCCTGATTCCAAGGAATCTCTAATTTTGAATTTTTGGTTTCCAGGCGGCTGTTTTTGGCTCCCAGAGAAGGATAGCGCAGATAGTACCAGGCCGAGTCGAGAAAGGTGTCGGAGACATCCGTCTCCCGCCGGGCTTTGGCGCCGCAAGCCGGACACTTTGTTTCGTAAAATAATTTCACGGTGGCCAGAGGCGACTGGCCGGTGCCCAGCGGCTTGAAATCCTTAACCATTGGCAATTTGACCGGCAGGTCTTTTTCCTTCACCGCGTACCAGCCGGGCATGTCTTTCCGCTCTCCCTTTCCTTTCGCGGCGCAGGCTTCGCAATAGATCATCGGAATCGGCGGCCCCCAATAGCGCTGACGGGAAATAAGCCAGTCGCGCAAGCGATAATTAGTCGTTCTTTTCCCGCCCGCGAATTTAGCAATATCCCATTTGGCCTCGGCTGAAGTCAGGCCGTCGAATTTTCCTGAATTAAAAACGACTCCCTCTTCGACAACGGCCGATTCCCCTTGGTCAAGCCATTTCACGAGAAAAGGAACTTCGGCCATCGGATGTAAGTCATGAAGTTTGGCTAAGGGCAGCCACTCGACATCGTGCTTTTCGGTTTCCTTTGGGGAAATTTCGTCCCGCTCCAGATTTTTCAATTCAAAATAAAAGACCCTTGAGTGGACGGCCCGATTGACGTCTTTGTGGGCGGCGTAAAACTCCGCGTGAAAAGTCCAGGGGTATTCTTTGAGAAGCCGCAGATTTTTGTAGCCGGTTTCCTCGTAAATTTCTCTTTTGGCCGCCTCAAGCGCGCTCTCCCCCTCTTCGATTCCGCCGGTAACGGGAGTGAGCCAATCCAACTTCTTAGACCTCAAGACGATGATTTTGTTTTCCTTGGGGTGCTTCACTAAGCAATGAATGATGTCGCGCTTCGTGTCTGGCTTGCCCTTCCGGGGCGGATTCGCCGGATCGAGAAGTCGGGGCATCACAACCTGCCGGATGGGCAAGTCGAATTTTTTCGCGAACTCGAAATCCCGCTCGTCATGAGCCGGCACGGCCATGACGGCGCCGGTGCCGTAGCCGCCGATTACATAATCGGCTATCCAAACGGGAATTTCTTCTTTAGTCGCCGGATTTATCGCTTTCAGGCCCTTAAGCTCGACGCCAGTTTTTTCTTTGCCTTCGGCGACCCGCTCTTCCTCGGTTTTTTTCGCGGCCCGGCCGATATATTTTTCAACCTCTTTAAAATTAGAGATTTTAGATTCAAGGTTTGAAATCAACGGATGCTCCGGCGCCAAAACCAGGTAAGTCGCCCCGAAAAGCGTATCCGGCCGGGTGGTAAAAACCTCGATTTTGAATTCGGTCTCCAAAACCGGAAATCCGATCAGCGCGCCTTCCGATTTTCCAATCCAGTTGGTCTGGGCGATTTTTATTTTTTCCGGCCAGTCGATTTTTTCCAAATTCCTAAGAAGCCGGTCGGCGTATTTCGTGATTCTGAAGAACCACTGCTCCAGCTCCCTCTTTATCACTTTGGTGCCGCAGCGCTCACACTCCCCGCTTATCACCTGCTCGTCGGACAGGACGGTTTTGCAGGAGGGACACCAATTGACCAGCTGCTTCTTGCGGTAAGCCAGGCCGTTGCGCCACATTTGGACGAAAATCCACTGGGTCCAGCGATAATAATCCGGATCGTAGGTTTCGAGGTGTTCGTTCCAGGCGAAGCCGTTGCCCAAAGATTGGAGCTGGCGATAGAAATTTTTTTCCGAGACCTTGGCCTGTTTCATCGGATGGGCGCCGATTTTCAAAGCGTAGTTTTCGGAGTGGATGCCGAAGCCGTCAAGGCCGATCGGCTCGAAGACATCGTGCCCCGACATCCGCTTGAAGCGGCCGTAAATATCGCTCCCCACGAAGGCGTAAGTATTCCCGACATGAAGTCCCTCGGCTGAGGGATACGGAAACATCATCAAATTATAGAAGGGTTTTTTAGCCTTTTTCAGGTTCGGTTCATAGATGGCTTTTTCGAGCCAGCGCTTCCGCCATTTTTTCTCGATTTTCGAGAAGGGATACATACTGATAAATTTAGGATAAAAAAGGCGAATTGGGAAGCGGCTTTTTTATTCCCGCGACTTCTTCCTTAATAAGCTGTCTCTTGCCATCCTGGTTAAAAGGTGTTATAAGCTCTTTGTTTAGAGTTCCTGTTCCTTAAGCCAAAACACAGGAGGCGATCCCCGTGGCTATTAAACCGTTGGAGGTTTCTATAAGCGACTTGATTTTGGCCGTCGAAGAGGCTTCGGAAGCCAGTGGCCGTCAGATATTCGAGGCTGAGCTTTGGAAAACCCTCGATAATTCAACCCTATTAGAGATTGTCGACAACATCGGGTCGACGCGGAAAATATCCTCGTTGGGTATCTTCTTGGTTGTTTGTCGTAGAAAGAACTTCTATGTTTCGAGGGTG
>DATKRQ010000051.1:0-10279 GCA_035532135.1 Candidatus Tyrphobacter sp. | reverse complement strand
GGCGAAAATCTTACCGGAAAAGAATGCGCTCAATTCATTAAAAAATGTCATATGGAAAATACGGGAATTACCGTTTTAGTATTCGACGAGAGAAAAGAAAATCCTTGGTGGCTATGGATTTGGAATGACCATGCCCATCTCGGCTGATAAATTTTGCCCCGAAGAGAATACCACTCAATTTATGAAAAGGATTAGATCGGCGGGAATAATTATGAACGGCGAAAAAGTCATGCTCATTCACCGCCTAAACCAAGGAAAGGAATATTATGTTTTCCCAGGCGGCGGAGTGGAAAAAGGGGAGAGTCCCGAGGAGGCGGCTTCACGCGAGATCGGGGAAGAAACGTCTCTCAAGGCGAAAATAGGAAAATTGCTTTATCACCACGTCTATGACGACGACACCGAACAGTTTTTCTACCTTTGTCGCTACCTCTCCGGCGAACCGAAGCTCGGCGAGGCGAACGAAGCGCGGGAAATGAAAGAAAACAACGCGAGTCTATATACTCCCGAATGGCACGAAGTAAAAGAATTGCCGAAATTGCTTTTGTATCCCCTGGAAATTCGCGACTGGTTTATGGATGATATTAAATCGGATTTTAAAAATACTCCGAGAGAAGCTACTCTTAAGACATCCGAGTTGCGGGAATCACTATAAGTTCCGAAACTCAAAACCCCTCCGAAATTTCGGAGGGGTTTTGAGTTATAGTATCTCAACTGTGGTGCGATGAACACCAAATTGAAGTGCTGCTCCTTTCGATGGAAACCAAACGTCGACCTTACTTCTATTAACCTCATTCATCCGGTCCTCGACGATAAAAATTTGATCGCCGAATAGTTCGGGAAACCTAACCTTCGTGCCGAAGGGCAGCCAGTTAGCCGCGATGATTCCCTGGTGAACCGTTTCACCGGAGGCGGTAATGAAAGGTGTATTATCAGTTTGAGAAGGATCGCTCGAGTAACCGGTGACCGTTCGTTTCGCCAATTGGCTGGAAGCTAACGGCTCTTGGTTTACGAGCGCGGTGCCCGCGAGCGCCTGAGGCGCTGTGATGGGCTTTTCGACCTCACCCTGCATTACGCCGACCTTTGTCGTCCCCAAAGATATTAAGAGAGCAGCCATCATTAGGTATTTGCGTTTACCCATGATAGGCAATAAAAATCTCCCTTTAAGGGAGATCCCATTGCCCCTTTAACCTATCATAGGTCGACGAATTTGTCAAAAGGACGCCCCCGGCGCCGAGAGCCCCCGAATAAATAGGCGGTTTTCGGATAATTGAAGTATAATGGAAGGGTATGGCGGAATTTTATACCGAAGGCCTCGTGCTTGAGCGGGAAATCATCGGAGAAAGGGACGAAAAGATTCTCATCTACACCCAGGCGCTGGGCAAGCTCAGGACGATCGGAAGAAGCGTGAAGAAAATCACCTCCAAGCTCTCAGGTCATCTTACCGCCGGGAATTTGATAGGCGCGAGAATAGTGGAGAGGAATAGGGGAGGATTCCAGATCGTGGACGCCCTGTCTTTGGGGCTTAAGCCGGAACCGAACCGCCAACTCTTGAATCTCATCGATTTTTTGAAGCGTCTTGTTCCGGAGAACGAGACGGATCCCGGGCTTTGGCGCGAAATAATCGAAGCGCTCAGCGATCAAAAAACCGATTTCGCCTATAAAGAGCTTCTCGGCCGGCTGGGTTTCGGTTCAAAGTTCGCCCGTTGCGATCATTGCCATTCCGCCTCCGTTGATTATTTCATCGTGGGCGATACAATGTTTTTATGTGCTTCTTGCCTCGGCGAGTTTTTGACTTTTTCCAATCATCATTCTTTGGGGATTCAAAATGAAGTCATCAAAATCTAAGTGGCTTTGGAGCGGATTGGTTTTCCTGGCTTTGGCCGCCGTGGCCATTTCTGGCTATTTCTATTTTTTCATTTCCCAGTCGCTCAGTCTCGCGGTTTCGGGGCCGACCACTCCTCAAGCCATTGGGATCCCCTTTGAAATCAACGCTCAATTCGCCAATAATTCCCAGAATAATCTGAAGAACGTCCGCCTGGTTCTTACTTTGCCTCAAAATTCGATGGCCGCCGATGGCGGGGGAGAAAAGGTCTTAGAAAAAGACCTGAATGATGTCGCGGTCGGGGGATCGGCTCAGACTACTTTTTCGGTTATCGCTTTGCCCACCGGATCGGCCAGTTCCACCCCACTGGATTTCAAGGTAACCGCTTTTTATTCTCTTTCTTCGGTAACGGCCAATTTTCAAAAAGAAGCGGACGTTTCGGTGCCGGTGGCCGATTCGGGCTTTACGCTTAATCTTGCCCTGCCTCAAAGCGTCTACGCCGGCGAAGAATTCAATCTCGAAGCCGATTACGGTCGCAGCGGTCAAAGCCAAATTTCCAATCTCAAATTAAAGCTTGATTATCCGAACGGCTTCAGGGAGATTTCCTTTTCTCCATCAAGAACCGGCTCGGCTCTGGTTTGGGATCTGGGGGATTTAGCTTCGGGCGGAAGCGGCAAGATAAACGTTTCGGGAGAAGTAAATCTTCCCGACGGGAGCGTTTTCCCGGTAACGGTCGAGCTTTTGGGGAGATTGGGCTCGAATGATTATTCAATCGTTTCCCAAACGGCGAGTTCAACGGTAGCCGTTTCTCCGCTTTCTTTGTCCGTTTCTTTGGCTCAGGGAACCAGCACGGCGGTCGAGCCCGGCTCGGTTCTGAATTACGTTTTAAGTTATCGCAACAATACCAACGTCGATTTTCACGACGTAACGCTTAAAGCCGCGCTTGAAGGAGGAATGTTTAACTTATCGAGTCTTAAAACCACCGGCAAGTTGAGCGGCGGCACCTTGATTTGGGACGGGTCGGTTGATTCCAGTCTTTCCCTGGTGGCCGCGGGAGCGTCGGGGACCGAAACCGTAAGCGTTGCCTTGAGTCCGGCTTATCCCACCCCCGCCTTTTCAAATAAAGATCTAACCGCGGTCGTTAACGCGAGCATCAAGTCCCCGACGGTGCCCTATCTCATAAACGCCGCCTACACCGAGAGTTTCGCCTCGCTTGTTTCGAAAATCGCCGACATTCCGGCCGTCTCGGCCAAAGGCTATTTTCGCGATGCCCAAACGGGCGCCTTAAACACCGGTCCCTGGCCGCCTAAGGTGGGATCGGCCACCGAGTATACCGTCCATTGGCAATTGACCAATTTCTCCGACGACTTGAGCGGGGCGACGGTCAAAGCCGCCCTTCCGCCAGGCGTCACTTTTACGCAATCAATTTCGAGCAACGCTACCTCCACTCCCGCCTATGACCCGTCTTCCAATTCCATTATTTGGAACGTCGGCAACTTGCCCGCCTGGTCGGGATCCCTCGCCTCCTCGCCGGCCGCCGTTTTTCAAATTTCCGCCACGCCCCAAGCCAATAACATCGGAAGCCCGATGGAAATTTTGGGCGAGACCGATCTTTCGGCCGAGGACGGGTTTACCAACGCTTCAGTTGAAGCCGTTTCGCCTTCGATTACCACGGCCTTGCCGGATGATCCGACGATTAATCCCGGCGAAGGAAACGTGGTGGGGAATTAGACTCAGGCCCGATTTTTAAAAAAAAACAGTCCGGATTAAGGCAGCTCGTCGCGGATCCGCGTCCGCCAAGATAGAACCAAATTTATCCGAACGGTTGTCAATTCGGGAATTTTACCGTAAGATTCAATTTCCACCGTCCGATTTCAAAGACTATTTCTATGGAGAACTTAATGGATAAAATAACCGCTTTGGCCAAGAGAAGGGGATTTATTTTCCCCGGCTCGGAGATTTACGGCGGCCTCGCCGGCACTTGGGATTACGGCCCGACGGGAGCCCTGCTTAAAAAAAACATTAAGGACTTGTGGTGGAAAGAGATGGTCCAGCGGCGGGATGATGTCGTGGGTCTAGACGCGGCTATTATGATGAATCCCAGGGCTTGGGAAGCCTCGGGCCACGTCGAGGCTTTCACCGACCCATTGGTTGAGTGCAAAATTTGCCACGAACGCTTCCGAGCCGACAAACTGGAAGAAATCAAAAGCCATGAATCGAGCCATGGCCGGGAGAAGGTAGAGTGGACTGAACCGCAAAAATTCAATCTTTTGGTTAAGGCCTATCTGGGAGTGGTAGAAGGGAAACAGACGGAGATTTTTCTGAGGGGCGAAATCACGAACGGCGCCCAAGTCAATTTTAAGAATGTCTTGAATTCGACTCGCGTCCGAATTCCTTTCGGCATCGCTCAGATCGGTAAAGCCTTCCGCAACGAAATCACGCCCGGCAATTTTACTTTCCGCTCGCGGGAATTCGAGCAGATGGAAGTTCAGTTTTACGTGAAGCCCGACCGGGAAGAGGCCCAAAAATGGTTCGAATATTGGAAGCGGAACCGGATGGACTGGTATCTCTCGCTGGGCCTGAGAAAGGAAAAACTGCGCTTTAGGGATCACGAGACCGACGAAAAGGCTCATTACGCCCGAGCGGCTACCGATATCGAATATGACGCGCCCTGGGGTTGGTCCGAATTTATGGGCATCCATCACCGCGGCGACTGGGATTTGGCTCGGCACCAAAAATTTTCGGGCGAGGACCTGACTTACCGCGATCCCGAAACGAACGAGAAATATATTCCTTGGGATATCGAGACTTCGGCCGGTGTCGACCGCTCCCTCCTTTTTATCCTGATTGACGCTTACCGCGAAGAGGGCGAACGGGTTTTTTTAAAGCTTCATCCGAAACTCGCCCCCTACCAAGCGGCCGTTTTTCCGCTTCTGGCCAACAAGCCGGAGCTTGTCAAAACGGCCCGGGACATTTACGATGGGCTGCGCCTGGACTTCATGGCGGCTTGGGACGATCGGGGCAACATCGGCAAGCGCTACGCCTCGCAAGACGAAATCGGCACGCCCTATTGCTTTACGGTCGACTTCGAGAGTTTGGAAGACGGCGCGGCCACCGTGAGAGACAGGGACACGGCCAAGCAGGAAAGGATCAAAATCGAAAAGATTGGGGAATATTTAAGAGAAAAACTGAAATAATATTCGCCTCCGATTAATCTTCGGGGGCCGACTGAAAATGACTTACAAAAAAACGACGCTTGATAACGGCTTGAGAATAATCACGGCGCCCAAAGAAGACAGCCTGACCACTTCCGTTTTCGTCTTGGTCGAAGCGGGGCTGATTTATGAGACCAAAGAGATAAACGGCCTTTCTCATTTTTTGGAGCATATGGTTTTTAAGGGAACTCCCAAGAGGCCCAGGACTATGGATATCGCCTCGGAGCTCGATAGCTTAGGAGCTTCGTACAATGCTTTCACGAGCGAAGAATTCACGGCTTATTGGGCCAAGGCCGAGCCGCGCCACTTCGAGAAGATTCTGGACGCGGTTTCCGATATTTATCTGAACCCGCTTCTCGCGCCTGAGGAAATAAACAAGGAGAAAGGGGTGATTATCGAGGAGATAAATATGTACGAAGATATTCCCATGCGCCGGGTCCAGGGGGTTTTCACTTCGTTGCTTTACGGCGACCAGCCGGCCGGCTGGGACGTAATCGGCCGGAAGGAGGTGATTGAAAAAATCGGCCGGGACGATTTCCTAAAATACCGCGCCAGCCGATACTTACCTTCGAAGACCATCGTCGTCATAGCCGGAAAGATAAACGAAGACGAGGTCATCCAAAAAACAAAAACCGTTTTCGGCCAGATGCCCAAAGGCGTTGCCAAAGAAAGGGAAAAAATCGTCGAGCGGCCGGAAAGACCCGGCGTTCTCATAAAACAGAAGAATTCCGACCAGAGCCACATCGTCCTGGGGGTCAAAGCTTTCAATATTTTTGACGATCGGAAATACGCCCTTCAGGTTTTGGCTGATATCTTGGGCGGGGGAATGAGCTCGCGGCTTTTTCAGGAAGTGAGGGAAAAGCTCGGCGCCGCCTATTACGTGAGAGCCGAAGACGATCTTTATCCGGACAGGGGTCTCGTCGCTGTTTCGGCCGGCCTGGACAACCGGAGGCTCGCCGAAACCGTCGGGGTTATTCTCGGCGAGCTTAAGAAAATGGCCGCTCTCGCGGTGACGGACGAAGAATTGAAAAGAGCCCACGATCACCTGATAGGTAACCTGATGATCAGCCTTGAGGCGTCTGATCATATCGCCGGTTTTTACGGCGGCGAGGAGGTTTTGACGGGGGAGATAAAGACTCCGGAGGAAATCGCCGAAAAAATAAGGGCGGTGACGGCTAAAGATATCGAAGAGGTCGCCAAATCGATTTTTAAGAAAGACAAGCTGAATCTGGCTATGATCGGTCCGGAGGCCGACGAGGAAAAATTTCTGAAACTTCTCGAGGAATTCTAAGGAAATCGGATATTTTGACCGGCGGCCGTTGTTTGTCCGGCCCGGCTGTATTATACTTCGGGTCAAATGGACAGAAATCAAGTCACTTTTAACGTCAGCTGGAGAACTCTCTGGCGGGTTTTAGTGGTGGTCGCTTTGGTGGCCGGCATTTACCTGACGAAAGAAGCGATTATGGTTTTTATAGTCTCGCTCATCATCGCTTCCGCTCTCGAATCGACGGTCAGCCGCTTGGAAAAATGGAGGATTCACAGAATTTTGGGGACGATTATCGTTTTCCTATTCCTTTTCGCCCTCCTGGCTTTCGTTGTCTATATGGTGGTTCCGCTGGCCGTTTCGGAATTTTCTCTTCTCCTCACGAATCTGTCCGGACTGACCGCGCAATTCGCCAACTTCAAACTGCCGCTCAATCTGCCCGAAGTGGCGACCAACGGCTTAAGCAACACCATTAACGCTTTTATTTCGGGCAATGTTTCTTTTTTCGACGTTTTCGGTCGGATAATCGGCGGACTCATTTATGCCGTTTCAACCATCATCATCGCTTTTTATCTCACGGCCGCCCGCGACGGAACCGAAAGATTTTTCCGGGCCGTTTTGCCGTCGGATATGGAAGAACGGGTGGTCTCCCTCTATAAACGGACGCGGGAAAGAATCAGCCGCTGGGCCGAGGCTCAGCTGCTTCTGGGCCTTTTAATGGGCTTGATCGTTTTCATCGGTCTTTATCTCATCGGCGTCAAATACAGCCTGCTTTTGGGAATCGTGGCCGGAATCCTGGAAATTATGCCGGTAATCGGGCCGATTTTTTCGGGCGCTTTCGCCGTTTTGGCCGCTCTTTCCACATCGCTCACTATGGGCGTTTATACTCTGATTTTCTTTTTCGCCGCCGAGCAGGTGGAAAGCAACGTCTTGGTGCCGCTCCTTATGAAAAGAGCGGTCCAGATTCATCCGGCTCTGATTGTTCTTTCGCTTCTGGCCGGCTATGAAATTTTTGGCTACGTGGGGATTATCATCGCTGTACCGGCGGCCGCCTTCTTCGGCGAACTGGTTACCGATCAGGCCAAACGCAAGAACAGTTCCAAAGAGGCGAGTCTTTTGTCTTAGCTTAAATTCACCGGTTTACCAATGCCTCCATCCCCGGAAGAAAAATTTTATATCACGACAGCCCTGCCTTACGTGAACGCGGCTCCCCACCTTGGCCACGCGCTTGAGTTCGTGCAGGCCGATGTTATCGCGAGATATCACAAATCTCGGGGCGAGGATGTTTTCTTCAATACCGGCACGGATGAACACGGCTTGAAAATTTATCGCAAAGCCGTCGAAAGCGGCCGGGATCCACAGGTCTATGTTGATGAATACGCCGAAAAATTTAAAAAATTCTGTTCGGACCTCGAAATTGACTACACTTCTTTTATCAGGACCACCGGTCCGCATCACGAAAAGGCGGCTCAGGAATTTTGGCGGCGCTGTGAGAAAGATATTTATAAAGGAGTTTACGGGGTTAAATACTGCGTCGGTTGCGAGCTGGAAAAAACGGATTCTGAATTGGTCGACGATCACTGCCCGATTCATCCGTCGCTCGAGATTGAATTAATCGAAGAAGAAAATTATTTTTTCAGGTTTTCCAAGTACCAACAGCCGCTCCTTGATCTTTATGAGGCCGTTCCTGACTTTGTCGCGCCCGCCGAGCGGCTGAAGGAAATCAGAAATTTTGTTTCCGCCGGCCTTAAGGATTTCAGCGTTTCCCGGCTTAAATCAAAAATGCCCTGGGGAATTCCGGTGCCGGGCGACGAGGATCAGGTAATATATGTCTGGTTTGACGCTTTGGTAAATTATATTTCGGCCTTGGGCTGGCCGGAAAATGAGGAAAAATTTAAAAACTTCTGGGGTGAACGGGATAACCCCCGGGCGATTCAAGTCGCGGGCAAAGACAATCTCCGCCAGCAATCGGCTATGTGGCAAGCCATGCTTATGTCGGCCGGTTTGCCAGCCTCCAGAAAAATTTTGATTCACGGTTTTGTTTTGGGCGACGGAGGCGTGAAGATGAGTAAAAGTTTGGGCAATGTGGTTGATCCAATTGAGATAATTAGTGAATTCGGCGCCGAGGCGCTCCGCTATTGGTTAATCCGGGAAATGCCGACCTTTGAAGACGGCGCTTTCTCGCTTGAGCGGTTCAAGGAAAGCTATAACGCCAACTTAGCCAACGGCCTGGGGAATTTCGCGGCCCGGGTTTTGGCTTTGGGCGGCAAATTCAAATCAATCTCCCCAGCCGATACTGAGACGGCCGTAAGCGGAAAGATAAAAAAGGCCGAAGTGGCAATCAGACAAAAATTCGCTGAATTCGACATCCGCGGGGCGATTGATGAAATTTGGAATTTAATCGCTTTTGGCGACGGCTACATAAACGAAACCAAGCCTTGGGAGGGGGAAAAGAAAAAAACAATCTCAAGCTTGGTGGTCCTTTTGGAAAGGATCTCCGAACTTCTGGCTCCTTTCCTGCCCGAAACTTCGGCGAAAATTAAAAAATGCTTTTCCGAAGACGGGCGGGGGAATCTGATTGTGAGCCGCGGCCCGGCGCTTTTTCCGAGAATCTGATGCCCTACCTCGTCGATTCCCACACCCACGTTCAATTCGCGGCTTACACGACCGATGCCGACGAAGTTATCGGCCGGTCTTTGGCCAAAAAAATCTGGCTTATCAACGTCGGCACCCAGAAAGACACTTCGCGGCAAGCCGTTGAATTCGCGGAAAAATACGAAGAAGGCGTTTACGCCGCCGTGGGCCTCCATCCGATTCATACCGGAAAATCGTTTCACGACAGCGAAGAATTGGGCGATCCCTCGGCCGAGGGCTTCGTGAGCCGGGGCGAGGAATTCGACGCCGATTATTATCGCGATCTGGCCGTAAGTTCCAAAGTGGTGGCTGTCGGCGAATGCGGTCTGGACTATTTCCGGCTTGAGCCTCAAAACGAAAAAGAAACCAAGAGGAGACAGACGACAGCCTTCGAGAGGCAGATTGAATTTTCCAAGGAAATCAAAAAACCGCTGGCCATTCACTGCCGCGAAGCCTTCGCTGATTTGATAGCTGTTTTAGAGTCGAATCGCCGGAATCTTAATAACCCGCCGGGCGTCGTTCACTTCTTTACCGGCGCCGAGGCCGAAGCGAGAAAGCTCCTGGAATTGGGATTCGGTTTTTCCTTCGGCGGCGTCTTAACCATCACCCGCGATTATGACGAGGTTGTTAAATACATCCCATTGGATAGAATTCTTTTGGAAACGGACGCCCCCTACGTCGCCCCGGTTCCTTATCGGGGAAAGAGAAACGAGCCGGCTTACGTGGAAGAAACGGCCAAGCGGCTGGCTTTGATTAAAAACATCGACTTGGCCGAACTGGCCGAAAAGACGACTGAGAATTCGAGAAGACTGTTTAAGATATAGAGAGGAAAACGCCTCGCTTAAGAGCGAGGCGCCAAGTGCCGTAGTACGGCCCTGAGGCCAAGAAGGACCTTCTTTTCTCCTTCTGGTCCACCGGCCAACTTAAGGAACTGACCTATATTGTGAGGCTTTTCCTCTTCAAGTCTCCAGAGACTTACGCAACGCCGAAGATGGTAATAGGCCTTATCTTCAATTAGCCCCTTACCACGAAGGCTCTCGAGGGCCACCATGAAGTTGACTTTCGCAAAGGGGGCATTCTTTCTTCGACATATGAAAAGGAAAACCCACAACGAAGATATCTTGTGTGAGGTCTCAAGCTTCTCAAGGATTTCTAATAGGGTTAGATCATCCAGAGCTTCCCATAGTTTAGCCTGGAATGTCTGTCGGTTTCCGGAAGAGGAAGCCCCTTCTATGGCTGAGACTAGATCGCTTATAGAAACCTCCAACGGTTTAATAGCCACGGGGATCGCCTCCTGTGTTTTGGCTTAAGGAACAGGAACTCTAAACAAAGAGCTTATAACAC
>DATKRQ010000050.1:0-2010 GCA_035532135.1 Candidatus Tyrphobacter sp. | reverse complement strand
GAGATATACATTCCGAGGCCTGTTTCAAGGGCCTGGAGATCCTCTACCCTCGTTCCATCCCTTGACTGGGCTAGGAGTTCTGCGGGGTTCAGGACTAAGATTACCGCTGCCGCGAGGATGGCGATGATACCTACGACGATCAAGAGTTCTATGAGGGTGAAAGAGGAGGTTCCCTTATTCATATATATGAGAGAGATGTACCACGACACTTTCTAAGACTTGGTTTCGAATTCCTTCAGTTTTTCCAGATACAAAAGCGCGGTCAGAACGAATTCGGCGTGGCTCCAGGTAAGCGGAGCGGCCGAAAGGGATTCGCCGGTTAGCGGATCGATTTGCTCGGCTAAAACGCCCGAGGGCTCGGCTCTTTCGGCCGCCCATCTTAATAACTCGAGCCCCCTATTTAATTCTTCGCCTGTTTTGGCTTTGGAAATGTAAAACTTGGCGAGCCAAAGAGTGGTGATAAGCCAGGGATTGCCGGGTAGATTCCGATTGGCTTCCGACTGACGGTATTTATCCCCTTCGTAACGGGCCAGGCCGCCGATCGGAGTTTTAATGAAAAGCTTTTGCTCGACGAGCGAAACGAATTTAGCGAGCCTTTCGTCGGCGGCGGCCAAAACGCCGAACTGGAATAAACCGTAAAGACTCGAGCAATCGACCGCCCGATCGTCCTCCGATTTCAAAAAGAGTCCGTCTTCTTCGTTATAGAGCTTTCCCAAAATGGCCTTCTGGAGCAGATCGGCCTTCTTTTGGTAAAGCCGGCCGTCGTTCGTCTTGCCGAGAAGCTCGGCGAATTTTGAAGCGGCTATCAGAGCGCCGTAGATCGCGCTCGAGGTGTAAGTCGAAACCCCATATTCTTCCTCCCAAAGATTGTAGCTCGGATGAGGCAAATCCGTTTTGGGATTAAGATAATTGACCAGGAAATCGGCCGACTTTTTAATAAGGGGATTATAGACGCTTTCGATGAACTCCAAATCCTTGGAAATTTCGTAATGGCGCCAGAGCGAGAAAAGAACGATGGCCGTTTCATCTTCCTGAATGGGCAATTCCGGTTTGCCGTTCCGAATCCAGGGATGCCAAGAGCTGCCAAGCGAACCATCGGGTCGGTATTTATGCATAAAATAACCCTCCGCCTCGATAACCTGATCGCAAAAATTGAAGAAACGCTCGACGATGTGGGTGTCGCCTATCTCATCCAAAGCCATGGCGGCGAAAGCGCCGTCCCGCGGCCACATATAACTGTAGGTGTCCCGTCCGTACTGAAGCATGTCATAGTCAGTCGAAGCGAGGATGGCCCCGTGATTATCGACATGGGCCCGAATGATAAACAAGGAAATCCAGAAGAGGCGGGCAATTTTGGCTTCAAGGCCCGAAATATCGGTTCCTTGCTTGGTCGACCAGGCCTTCCAGAAATTTCGGGTTGTTTCCAAAATATGCGCCGGCGTTTTCTCCAGGAGATAGCGGTTAAGGGTCTGGGCCTCGGCCACCGATCGGCCGGCCGCAATCCAGTAATGAACGGTTTGGCTCTCCCTTGGTTTTAGCTCTAAAGAAAACGCCAAAACGGAATCAACCTGTCCGTGCTCGATGGCGTTCATCGAAAGCATGCCGTCCTCGGCATCCTTATACGTCCCCTCGCGCCCCTCGGCGCCGAAAAGGCCGATGCTGTATTCCTTGAAGGACTCCTTTCCCAAGCGCCCGCCGATTAAAAAAACCCGGCGGCCCTTGTAATGAATGATGACGTTACCGTTGGGATCGAAATAGGCCGTGTCCCCCCGATGCGATTCGTAAATCTCGAAAGCCTGGTGGAAAAAGATTTTAATCTTTCTTTTTTGAGCTGAAAGGTTCCTAATCTCCACTTCGCGTAAAAAGATATTCTTCTCGTTATAAACGATGTCGCGGGAGATCAATTCAATTCCCAGAGAAATATTCTTGGCAGACAAAACGCTTTCAAAGGTGTCTTCGGCGTAATTCAAGCCGATTTCCCAGCTCGGATCGTCAAGCCAGCGGAATTCG
>DATKRQ010000049.1:0-3677 GCA_035532135.1 Candidatus Tyrphobacter sp. | reverse complement strand
TTTCCCGGAATGACCGATGAGGAGAAAACGACGGTGTCGCCGGCCTTGATCCGGATGTTTTTGTTTTCGCCGTTGATGATTTTCATCATCCCGGCCGAAGTTTCGCCTTGGGCGCCGGTCGTGAGGATTACCACCTTGTCGTCTTTGTATTTCCGGATTTCCTCAGCCGAGATAATCAAACCCTTCTTGGCTTTGATGTAGCCGAGATTTTGGGCGATTTCGAGGTTGTCTTTCATCGACCGGCCGACGATTATCACTTTTCTGCCGAGTTTGTCGGCAATTTTGATTATTTCGCCGAGCCGCGTGATCATCGAGGAAAAAGTAGCTAAAATAATCCGGCCCTTGGCGTTCGCGAAGAGCTTCTCCAAATTTTCCTGAACCACTTTTTCCGAAAGGGAGTGGCCCTCCTGCTCGGCGTTCGTGCTGTCGATCATGAAGCTGTGGATGCCGAGGTTTCCGATGCGCTTGAATTCATCGATTCCCTGGGGATTGTCTTTTTCGTCGTATTCGAAGCGGAAATCGGAGAAGTGAACCATATTGCCCACCGGCGTTTTGACTACCACGCCGATGTTATCGGGGACGGTGTGAGGAACGCCGAAAAACTCCAGATCGAAGTACTCGCCGATTTTCACTTTGTCTTTTTCGTTCACGATAATAATGTTCAGCTTTGGGGCATTCACGAATTCTTCCTGCCGTCTTTCGATAAGCGCTTTGGTCAGTTTGGTGGTGTAAATCGGCGGATTGCCGAGCTTGCCGATGAGATAGGGGACGGCGCCGATGTGGTCGTAGTGGGCGTGAGTCAGCACGATTCCCTTAATGTTCCTTTTCTTCGGTTCCAGGGAAGCGATGTTCGGAATGATGTAATCGATTCCCGGCGTCTCTTCCTCGGGAAATTGGAGGCCCATGTCGATGATAAATATCTCGTCTTTGTATTCGAAGTAAGCCATATTCCGGCCGATCTCATCCAAGCCCCCCAGGGGGACAAAGCGGAGGGCATTCTCGCTCCCCGGAATGGGCGGAATCTCTTCTTTTTCGGGAGTCGGCTTCCGGTCGCGGGTCAAAGCCGATTTTCCGTCGGCGAGTCTCCGTCTCGAAAAAGGACTGGTATTTTTTCTTTGTTGCGTTTCAATCATTTTTTGTTTGTATTTTAATTTATCTTTTTAAGCGTTTAGCCTAACCGTTTCGACTTCTTAAAGCGCGAGCGGCGGCCCCGCGTTTTAATTTTGGTGGGCAGGGAGGGATTCGAACCCTCACAACCTTGCGGTCATAGCGCTCTGAACGCTACGTGTCTACCGATTTCACCACCTGCCCTCAGCCGCGTTTTTTTTGATTTCCAACCGTTTATTTAAACACCCTCCTTGTGTTGACGTACCAATCGGTCACCTGGGAGTAAATGTCGCTCGGCATATCAACGCTTTCCTTCGGACTGAAACCGCCGAGACTGGGCGAAGAGACATAAACGTAATCGGGGGAATAAAGGAAAGTGGCCGGATAGTCGTTCGCGATCTGATCGCTCAATTGCTTAAGCTCGGCCGCCCGCGCCGTCGGGCTGGAATTGATTCGGTAATCTTCAAGGAGCGCGTCCACTCGGCTGTTGTGATAAAAGGAAAGATTCTGGCCCGGATAGGGGTATTGGGAAGAATCCCAAAACGAATAAAGATCCTGATTGGCCTTAGTAACGTTTCCGAAAAGCAGTAGGGAGTAGTTGTTTCCCCTAAGGATGTTATTGACGAATCCGGCCTCATCCGTTGATTTAATGGTAACGGAAGCGCCGTATTTTTCCCAATCGTTTTTGATAATCTCCGCGGTTTGGGTGAGAAACGGCTCCTTGGGGACGGTGAGGATGAGATTTTCTCCCGTTAGGGTGCTGGTGCCGAGAGTGCCGCTAAAGCTCGGCGCTCCGGTGAGGCTGGTCGGTCCGTAAAAAGGGACGGCCCGACCCCCCAGAACGGTTTTTACGAGGGCCTCGCGATCAATGGCTTGGGAAAGAGCCTGCCTTAGGCTCGCGCTCGCGAGAGAGGGATCGGTCGATTGGTTTATGAAAATAGCATAGTAGCGGTTGGAGGGCAAGAAATAGGTGTTGTGGCGGAGAGTGATTTGAGGAAGGTAATAAGAGGTCGACATCCCCAGTCCGTCGATCTGGCCCTGATCGAAGGCTTTAACGGCATCGGCGGTTGTCTTATAGAACTTGATTACGAGTTTGGGAATGTAAGGGGCGCGGCCGACATAATAAGTGTTGCTTTCCTTAAGCGTCATCTGGGTGATGAAGCCCGCGTCATCGCTTTGGTAATCCGAAAATTCATAAGGGCCGGAGCCGATCGGATTCAGGCTGTACTTGGAGAGGGTGAGGTTTTGGGGGGCGACGCCCGAAAAAATATGCTCCGGAATGAGTCCGAGGTTTTTCAGGTGGTCGTCGGCGAAGAAAACGTAAGAGGTGGGTAGGGTAAACTGAACCTCCAGTTGGCTTTTCTTTTCAGCCCGCACCCCCTGGAAACTCGCGAAAAGAGGGGAATTGGCTTCCGGATTTTCGATGGTGTTGATGGTGAAGATTATGTCTTCCGAAGTAATCGGCGCCCCGTCCTGCCAAAAAATGTTTTGTTTGAGATGAACATCCCAAACATTCGTGTCCACCTGGGTGATGGCGTCGCTCAACTGGCCCAAATTCGCGAAGGTCATCTCGGCGAGCGTCTGGTCGGTTTCGGAGGCGGGGAGGACGGGGTTCACGATGGCCGGCTGGCCGACCAGCCCAAAGCGATACTCGCCTCCCGAGGCGGCGACGACAACCGTGCTTCTTTGAACGAAGGAAGTAATTATTAGAATCGCCGAGACCGCGAAAAAGGCCAAGGCGATCTTAAAAACTGATCGCTCCTTCCTGGAGAGAGATAGAAATATCTTCCGGAACATTTAATTAAGAGTTATTTGGCAATCAAATTAACCACCGTCACGATGACGAAAACGGCGATAAAGGCGATGGTCGAATTGAAAAGAAGCTTTTCAATGCCCCGCCGCTGCTGGTAATAGCCGGCGCCCGCGCCGCCGAAAAGAGTGCCGGCGTCGTCGCCCCTGTTTTGAATTAGAACCAGGGCGACTAAAACGATGGAAATGGCGATGATGGCGTAATCGAGAAGAGTCATTATTTAGTGATAATCGTGACCGCGACGTTTAAGGCGCTTACGATAAGGGTGGTATAGGCGAGAGGAATTAACCCCGATATTGTAACATAAGGGGCCAAAGCGTCAAGAATAAGGATGGCTAAAGCGTTAATGAGGAGGCCTCCGAGGCCCAGGGTGAGGATGAGGATCGGCCAGAGAGCGATTTTTAGGATCGGCCGGACAAAGACATTAACGGTGGTCAGAATCAGGGCGGCCAGGGCCAGGTGGCTGAAGTCGAGGGGTAGATGGAACCCCGCGACATACTTATCGGCTAAGTAAAGCGCCGCCCCGTTCGCAAGGATGAGGATAATTAGTTTTTTAAGAAAGTGCATTGTAGTTATTTTTCCAAAAATGGCATTAGAGCTTAAATTTACCTAAAACAGATAACTGAATAATTATATCAGCTCCAAAAATGATAACAAATTCTCCGGAACCGTTTCATTTACTAACGAAATATCTGCCGCGAATAAACAAAGGCTTGGCCCTGGATATTGGTGCTGGAGGCGGCGGAAACAGCATTTTCCT
>DATKRQ010000048.1:0-3425 GCA_035532135.1 Candidatus Tyrphobacter sp. | reverse complement strand
GGTTTTACGGAAGACCCCGCTTTGACTTGCGGGGCCTTCTATTTTCTGCCATCCTAATACTTGGTATTCTTATCTCATGAACCCTTCCTATTTACATCGCATCTCAAGAAATGCCATGGAAGATAAAAATCTTAAGGGAACTTATAACTTAATTGCTGACGACTGGCACCGCGATCATAGATCTGATAATTGGTGGATTAAGGGAACGGAAAAATTCATTTCGTTTTTCGATAAGGGGGCCGTTGTTCTCGATGCGGGCTGCGGTAGCGGAGAAAAAGCTAAATTCCTGATTGATCACGGTCTTAAGGTGATCGGAATAGATTTTTCTGAGAAAATGATAGAAATTTCGAAAAGTAATATTCCCGAAGGAAAATTCCTAGTGATGGACATGAAGGATATTGAATGGTTAGACGAGGAATTAGATGGCGTTTTCGCCCAAGCCTCACTTTTACACATTCCGAAATCTGAAGTTGTTGAGGTTTTAAGGGGATGGTCGGATAAGCTGAAAAGCAGAGGCTATCTTTATGTGGCTGTCAAAGAAAAGCGGGTCAACGGGCCAGAAGCGGAGGTGAAAGAAGAAAACGATTATGGGTATCCCTATCAAAGATTCTTTAGTTATTTTACAATGGAGGAGCTAATGAGCTATTTTAAGGATCTTGGGTTTGGAATTTCCTGGCGATCGGCTAATCCTTCCGGCAGGACTGTTTGGCTCCAGATAATCGGCCGAAAAAAATGATTTAAGCTTATTTGTAATAGGCTGGTAAAGAAAGCGAGGTTCAAAAAGCGAGCGACTTCAAGAAGAGGATTATTTTCGAAGAAGCCGATGGGTTGATTTAATGGCTAATATTTCTCAATTTTTTTCCGGTTTGGTCGGCGCTTACGGATATCTAGGCGTCTTCTTTTTGATGTTCATTGAATCGGCCAATATCCCGGTGCCCTCGGAAGTGGTGATGCCCTTCGGCGGGTTCTTAGCCAGCCAGGGGATTTTAAATATTTGGGGAGTGATTTTAGCCGGAACGGTCGCCAATCTTTTGGGTTCGATTCTCTCTTATTTTTTAGCCGCTAAACTCGACCGGTTCGTGAAACGGAGCCACGGCTATCTGATTGCTCGAGGCTGGTTTGAAAAATACGGGGAACCGTCAGTTTTCTTCAGCAGGATTCTGCCCATCGTCAGGACTTTCGTTTCTTTCCCGGCCGGAATGTTCAAAATGAATCTGGCTAAGTTTTCGCTTTTCACGGGCGCCGGTTCTCTTGTCTGGTGCGCCTTTCTTTCGTTCCTCGGTTTCTATTTAGGCAAGGAGTGGACTTTGATTGTTCCGGCCTTCAGGCAATTCGATTATCTGGTGGTTTTGGCCGTCGGAGCGGCAATTGGTTACTTGATGTGGTATCATAAGAAAAATCATCGCCGAAGACATGAGCAAAAGAAAGAAGTTAGTAATCGCTAATTGGAAATGCAATCCGGCTGCGCTTGACGAGTCAGCCGAGCTGGCGCGGAGCATTGAAAAGGCGACAGCCAACCTAAACTCCGAAAGCGTTTCGGTTGTTATCGCCCCGCCTTTTCCTTTTTTGGAAACGGTTGGAAAGGAAATCAACCGGGTCGGGCTGGGCGCTCAAAATTTGTTTTGGGAAGACGGCGGAGCTTATACCGGCGAGACATCGGCCAGCCAGCTTAAGAGTTTAGGAGTGAGTTATGTGCTTATCGGCCACTCCGAGCGCCGTCGTTTTCTTTCGGAGACGGACGACTCAATCAACCGAAAAGTCTTGCTTGCCTCCCGAGCCGGCTTGGGCATTGTCTTGTGCGTGGGCGAAAGCCTTAAGACAAGAAACGGAGGACTTCAAGAAGTCAAAATTTTCATTGAAAACCAGCTGAAGCTTGATCTGGCCGGCCTCCCGATCGGCCAGAAATTAGTTATCGCCTACGAACCGATTTGGGCGATTGGCACTGGCCGGTCCGACAAGCCGGAAGACACGGCTGAAGTGGCTAAATACGTGAAAGAAATTATTTCGGTTATGGGCTTTCCTGACGCGAGAATTCTTTATGGCGGATCGGTAAAACCGGAAAACGCTTCTTTGTTTTTTAATCTTACCGAAATAGACGGCGCCTTGGTCGGCGGAGCGAGTTTGGCCGGAGATATTTTCGGAGAAATCCTGAGATTGGCTTCGGAATCGGATTAAAAACTCGAAAATATCCTTGACTTTTATCGGAAATCGGAATATACTCTCTCGCGAGTGCTTGAAATTCCTGGGCGACGATATCGATCTAGGAATAGCACCTCCCAGTTGTTAGCCCCGCCGAAAGGCGGGGTTTTTAATTCGGCCCCGGAGGCTTATAATAAGAAAGTGCTTACTTATCTTTTAAGGGTTAATTTGGACATCAAGGAGAAACCGATTGAAAAGGCCCTGAGGTTCAAGCAGGCCGTTTCGAGCATTGCTTATTTCGGCCGAAGGGGGAAGGTGGTGATTATAAGCCATCGGGGCCGGCCTCAAAGCCGGGACGCTTCGCTTTCTCTCAGACCGTATCAAGAACTCATTTCCCGAGCCCTGAAAAGACCGGTTTTTTTCTTTCCCGATTTTGATTTCGGCGCGATGGCCGAGAAAATAAGGCGGGGAAAAAAGGGAGACGTTTTTCTCGTTGAAAATATCCGTTTCTTGCCTGGAGAGTCCAGGAATGACCCGGGATTGGCCAAAAAGCTGGCTACTCTGGGCGATTACTACGTAAACGATGATTTTGCCACGAGTCATCGGAAAGACGCCTCCTTAGTAGCCATTACAAAGTTTCTTCCGAGCGAAGCCGGACCGCTCCTTAAAGAAGAGATAAAAAGACTTTCCCGGGCCATGATTAAACCGCCCAAGCCTTTCGCTTTGATAATCGGCGGAGTGAAGGTGGTGGATAAAGTTGGCGTGATTAAAAATCTCCTTCCCGAAACGGATGCCGTTCTCATCGGGGGCGCTTCGGCCAACACTTTTCTTAAGCTTAAGGGAGTCGATCTAAAGAAATCCCTCTACGAGCCGGCGATGCTTGAGACGGCCAGGAAGCTCCTTGGTTCGGAAAAGGTTTTCCCGCCGCTTGATTGGTGTTGGGGGAATAACCAAATATTAGATATTGGTCCCAAAACAATTTCCTTGTTCAAGGAGAAGATTGGTCGATCTCGGTTGGTGGTTTGGAACGGTCCGATGGGTCTTTTCGAAAAAAAAGAATTCAGTCGCGGTAGCCGGGTTTTGGTCGAGGCGATTCTTAAGGGCCGGAGCGAAGCAATAATCGGCGGCGGCGAAACCACCTCGCTTTTTATCGGCCGGAAGCTGCCGAAGGATGGTCGAATCTTTCTTTCGGCCGGCGGCGGGGCGATGCTTCTCTTTCTCGCCGGACAAAAATTGCCGGCGCTTGAGGCCTTAAAGAAACAGAGGCGCTAACGAGCGCCTCGATG
>DATKRQ010000047.1:0-12021 GCA_035532135.1 Candidatus Tyrphobacter sp. | reverse complement strand
CTCTCCTTAACCCCCTTCATCCACGGACTCGTGGGCTACTGGCCCCTCTCCGACGGATCGGGCGCTGTGGCCTATGACAAATCGGGCTGGGGGAACAACGGAAACCTTGAGGGAGCCACAGACCTACCTACCTGGACGACCCCGAACTGTCTTACCTCTTCTCCCTGTTTGAGCTTTGATGGGAGCGACGATTTAGTGGATGTGCCGTACAACTCCTCGCTTAACGGCAGCGCGCAAGTTACGGTTGTCGCTTGGATTAACCCGGCCAACTTCACCAATGCTTATCAGGGAATCGTGGGAAGAAATAATAACGGCGCTTATAATTTGATGTTCAATGGCAACACCGGAAATCTAAGAATCGAATTAGGCGGCAGTTCATACATAGACAACGTGACGGCCCTCACCGCCGGTAGCTGGACCTTAGTCGCCGTTGTCGTTAACGAGACTAATTCAACCATAGGGTTTTATATAAACGGCTCTTTGGACAAAACCGTAAGCATTACGGGCTACCCGAGTCTTAGCGGCTTAACCGATCTTTACCTTGGCTATGAAGGGATGACGGGTCGGAATCTAACTGGGAAAATGGATAATACGAGAGTCTATAACACCGCTCTTTCCGCAAATCAAATTAAGGCGATTTACAACGCCAAGCAGTAACGGCTAAATCAATCGGCTCTCGATTTCCCTTATTCCCTTGAGGGATTTTATTTTCATTATCACCTTGGAGATTTTCTCCTGATCTTCCGTTTCACAGCGGATTTTCATCTGATGGAAATTACCCTTGCCGAAGAGGGAAGAATTGGCGTTTGCGATATTGATGTGCGAGCGGGAGATGATGGAGGAAATATCCTTTAGAAGCCCTAGCCGATCTTCGGCTATGATTTTTAGCTCGGTCTGGCGTTCCTTCCGCCTGAAGGTGCCCTGTTTAGCCTTGATCGCGGCCGAAATTTCATACTTGGCCTTGGCGGTAATGACGAATTTCAGCCAATCGGCCGAGGGTTTCTTATTTTTCTGGGTGATTATTTCGACGATGTCCTGGGAACGGAGTTTGTAATCGAGCGGCACGATTTTTTGGTTTACTTTAGCGGCCACGCATTCGTGTCCCACCGCCGTGTGAATCTGGTAGGCGAAATCGACGGGGGTCGCCCCATCCGGCAAATCCACCACCTCGCCTTTCGGGGTGATTGCAAAAATCCGATCCCGAAAAAAATCTATCTTCAGGGCATTCAGGAAGTTTTCATCTTCCCCGAATTCTTTCTGCCAGGTCCGGAGCCGGTTAACCCATTCGATTTCTTGGGGCCGGGCCCTGGAGGCGCCTCGCTCTCGATACTCCTTGGTTGTTTTCGCTTCCTCATAAGCCCAGTGAGCCGCGAGGCCGTTTTCGGACTCACGATGCATCTCCTCGGTCCTAATCTGGAATTCGACGATTTGCCCCCCGAGGCACATCACGGTCGTGTGCAGGCTCCGATAGCCGTTCGGTTTGGGCATGGCGATATAATCTTTTATCCGGCCGGGCAAAGGCGGCCAAAGCTTATGGACGATGCCCATTGCCGCGTAGCAATCTTCGATGTTTTTGATGATTATCCTGAAGGCGACCAGATCGTGGATTTTTTCGATGTCCATGTCGTAGCGCTTAAGCTTCTTGTAAAGGCTTGAGTAACGCTTGGCCCTAAAATCGATGAAAAGGGGAATGATGCCCGCCTCATTAAGGGCTTTTTCGACTAAGGGTTTTATTTTTTTCAAGTACTCCACTCGTTCTTCGTAGCGATACTTGGTATTTTCCAAAAGCCAGCGGTATTCCTGGGGATAAAGATACGGAAAAGCCAGATCTTCCAATTCGCCGCTAAGCTGCTGCATGCCCAGGCGGTAGGCGAGAGGAGCGTAAATTTCCGTCGTTTCAAGGGCGATTCTCTTTTGCTTCACCGGCGGCAAGGCCGAAAGGGTTTTCATATTGTGTTCTCGGTCGGCCAATTTGATGAAAACGACCCGCAAATCTTCAGCCATGGCTAAAATCATTTTTCGGATATTCTCGGCTTGAGATTCCCTGCCCCGATATTTCAACTTGCCGAGCTTGGTCACGCCGTCGACCAAGAAGCTGACCTCCGGACCGAATTTAGCCTTGATATCCTCAAGGGTTACGGATGTATCCTCGATTGTGTCGTGAAGAAAGCCCGCGGCGACGGTCTTTTCGTCCAGACCCCACCCGGCCAGAGCCTTGGCGGTTTCGAGGAGATGGCTGAAATAAGGCTCGCCCGATAAGCGTTTTTGATCCTTATGCGCTTCCTTGGCGAACTTAGCCGTTTGGGCGACAAGGCCGTCGGTCTTGATTAGCTGGTCTAAGTCCATGAGTGAAATATAGGATTTAGCGGCTAAAAATCAAAATCCTCGGCCTGAACGCCGACTGCTTAATTCTAATATCTACTCTTCCGGTTTTTTCCAGGAAGCGAAATCGCATTTAGGCCAGCGGTCACAGCCGTAAAAGCTTCGGCCTCGTTTGGTTCTTTTTAAGATGACGTTTCCCTCCGAACACTTGGGACACTTGAGGCCGGTCATCTGATTCTCGGCTATAATTCTTTTGGTATTTTTGCAGTCGGGGTAGCCTGAGCAGGCCATAAAACGACCGAAGCGGCCGTACTTAATCACCATCGGCCGGCCGCAAAGTTCGCACTTTTCATCCGTTTTTTCCTCGGCCGGCTTTTGGTTTTTGACCTCTTCGTATTTTTTATCCAGGTCTTTGGCAAAAGGATCGTAGAAATCCTTTATTACTTTTGACCAGCCGATTTCGCCGTCGGCGATTCTATCGAGATTGTCTTCCATTTTGGCGGTGAATTTTACGTCGACTATTTCCGGAAAATTTTCCGAAAGGATGTTGCTTACCAATTCTCCTATCTCGGTCGGAACAAATCTCCGATTCTCGTTTTTCTGAGCATAGTTCCTTTTAAGGATTAAAGAAATGATCGGAGCGTAAGTCGAAGGCCGACCGACGCCGTTTTCCTCAAGTGTCTTGATTAAGCTCGCGTCATTGTAACGGGCCGGCGGCTCGGTGAAGTGCTGGAGAGGGACGATTTCCTTGAGATCGAGATGATCTTGGGGAAGCAAATCCGGCAAGCCGGAATCGTCAAATTTTATCGGCCAAACCCTGAGAAAGCCGTCGAACTTCTGAATCAAGCCGCTGGCTTTGAGAAGATAAGATTTTTCTTTTCCGCGAGCCTCCACTTCCACCGAAGTGGAATCGAAAACGGCCGCCGGCATCTGGGAGGCCATAAATCTCCGCCAGATGAATTCGTAGAGTTTCTTTTCGGCCGCTTCGGCCTCCAGGGAAGGAAGGGCCGGATTGGTCGGCCTTATGGCTTCGTGCGCTTCCTGGGCCAGTCGGGATTTGACCTTGAATTTCCTGGGGGATTCGAGCAGATAGTCCTTGCCAAAATTTTTTTCGAGCCACTCGCGGGCGCCCGCGACCGCTTCGGTCGAGAGATTTACGGAGTCGGTTCTCATATAGGTGATAAAGCCTCTCTCATACAGATTTTGAGCCACTCGCATGGTTCGTTCGGCGCTGAAGCGCAATTTCTTGGCCGATTCTTGCTGGAGGGTGCTGGTGGTAAACGGGGGCAAGGGATGGCGCCTCACTTCCTTTTTAATCGCCCTTAAGACTCCGAATGAAGCCGAGTTGAGATCGGCTGTTATTTCCCCGGCCGTCGCCTCGTTTTTAATTCCAGTTTTTGTCAAAACTTCTTCGCCGATTTTTACGAGTTCAGCCTTAAACGCTTCCTTGCCTTTCTGGAGCCAGACGGAAACGGTCCAATATTCCTCGGGATTGAAAGCCTTGATTTCCTTTTCTCGTTCGACAATAAGCCGGAGAGCCGCCGACTGCACCCGACCGGCCGAAAGCCGGCTCATCACTTTTTTCCACAAAAATGGCGAGAGCTTGTAGCCGACCAGCCGGTCGAGAATCCGGCGCGCCTGTTGGGCGTCCACCAGAGACATTTTGATGGGCCGGGGGGTCTTCAGGGCCTCCAAAATAGCCGGCTTGGTGATTTCGTGAAAGACAATCCGCTCCGTTTTTTTATCTTCTCCCAAGCCCAAGGCCTGGGTGAGATGCCAGGCGATAGCTTCCCCCTCCCTATCCTCGTCGGAGGCGAGAATCACTTCCTCGGCCTTAGCCGCTTCTTTTTTCAGCTCGTTCACCCTTTTTCGGCTCTTCATGGGAACGATGTAATGCGGCTCGAAATCGCGCTCGGGATCGATGCCTAAGCGGCTTTTGGGCAAATCGCGGACGTGACCGTAAGTCGGTTCGATTTTATAGCCGCGGCCGAGAAACTTTCCGATAGTCTTGGCCTTGGTCGGCGACTCCACTAAAACTAATTTCATTGATCTTTTTAGATTCCGTATTTTCCTCCCGATTCCTTGATTAGATTTTTAATCAGAAGGAAAGTTAGAGATTGGCTGACAACTTGCGGCTGAAGTTTAGTGATTTCTATTATTTTGTCAATTGAAACCGTTTGGCCGGCTGATTCTATGAAGGCTAAAATTATTTTTTCGTTCGGCTCCAAATCGGAAGCATCAGGCTCCTTTTTCTCTTCGGACGCTTCCCAGCCCAGATCCTCGAGAATGTCTCGGGGCGAGGAAACGAGTCTGGCGCCGTCGCGGATTAATTTATGCGAGCCTGTAAAATTCGGCTGATTGACCGGCCCGGGCAAAACGAAAACTTCCCGGCCTTGCTCTCCGGCGAAGCGGGCGGTGGCTAAGGCTCCGGAGCGTTCGGGCGCTTCAATTATAATAGTACCCCAAGCGAGACCGCTGATGAGCCTGTTTCTTCTTAGAAAATTGTCTTTATAGGGCGGCGTACCGGCCGGATACTCGGAAATAAGGGCGCCGCCTTCGGCCAGAATCTTTTTGGCCAGATTTTCGTTCTGAGCCGGATAAATCTTGTCCAGGCCGTTGGCCAGGACCGCAACCGTGCGGCCGCGGACTTCAACCGCCGCTTCGTGAGCGGCCGTATCGATGCCCATCGCCAGGCCGCTTACGATGACAAAACCGGCCTGACTCAGGTATCGGCTAAAAAATCCGGCCAACTCGCGTCCGGATTCAGTCGCCCTTCTCGTGCCCACGATGGCCAAGGCGGGCGAATGGAGCGAAGCTTCGTCTCCGCTAAGAAAAAAACTTTCCGGCGGGTCGCCAATCTCTTTAAGAAGCGGAGGATAGGCCGATTGAGCGGATTTGATCTCTTTAATCTCCATAATTTCAACTATTCTTAACCATTTTCTTGTATTATACTACAAGCAATGTCCAAGAGATTTAAAAACAGGATTATTCTCAGTTCGATTTTGTCCGCCGTTTCGCTCGCCGTTGTTTTTAGCGTCTGGCTTATTGTCGGCGGGAGGATTACGACCTTGGCTGACAGTATTCTTTCTTCCCGGACCAACGTTTCAAACGCCAATCAGGAAGGAATGTTGTTGGCCAAACTGAAGCAGGAATCGGTGACCGCTTCGACCTACCAGGACAAGTTGACCTCAAAATTAGTAACCAAGGAAAATCTTTTGAATTTCTCGGACGAAGTGAATCTCTTGGGCAAAAGCGATAACGTTAACGTCGGGTTCCGTTTCGGCGATCCGGGAACGAGGGACGCTAATGGCCTAAATAGCGTCGGATTTGTCATTACGGCCAGCGGCAATTATAATGCCATCGTGAAGTTTGTGAGTGATCTGGAGGGGGGCCAGTTCTATGTGAGTCTCAATAATATTAACATCGTAAGCCAGTCGGCGGGGGATAACGTTACCCTAAACGGCCAAATTTATTTTTATGACAACGGAAAATAATAAAGGCGGCCGGATAGAAAAGATTCTCATCGCCGTGGCCCTGGTTCTCTCGGCCTTCTTTCTCTTCATTCTTTTCTATTCGGTGAATTTTTTGAGTCGAAACCTGCTTAACGCTCTGGCTCCCGGCTCAAGCGCTCCTTCCGTTGTCCACTTTGATATTCGGGGGGCCAAAATGCTTTTCCCTTGAGCGATCCAAAACTAAGGGCACATAGTTCAGTGGTAGAACGCTGTCCTGATAAGACAGAGGTCCTAGGTCCGATTCCTAGTGTGCCCACTTGTTAATAATTTCTAAAATTAAAAGTTTGGAGATTAAAGTTAATTAACACGCGCCCTTAGCTCAGTGGTTAGAGCGCTTCGTTGACATCGAAGAGGTCGCAGGTCCGATTCCTGCAGGGCGCACAATCCCGATTTATTTTTTCAGCCTTTATGATTAAAACCAAAAGAATTTACGAGCCCTGGACCAGGGACGACGGCTATAGGGTGCTGGTCGATCGGATTTGGCCTCGGGGTATGACTAAAGAAAAAGCTCGCTTTAGGGAGTGGCTCAAGGATATCGCTCCGAGCACCGAATTAAGAAAGTGGTTCGGCCACGATCCCCGGAAGCGGGCCGAATTCAAGAAAAGATATTTTAAGGAGCTTAAGGCCAGGAAAGACTTAACGGCTCATTTAAAGTCGCTCGCGAAAAAAGGGACGGTCACGCTTCTTTATTCAGCCAAAGACGAGGAAATGAACAACGCCGTGGCTCTCAAGGCTTTCTTGGAAAAAGGTGATTGAACCCCGGGTGATTTATCGCGATGAAAATTTCCTGGCCTTGGATAAGCCGGCCGGTCTTCTGGTTCACGCGGGCGGCGGAGTGAAATCAAAAGAAAAAACCCTGGCTGATTGGCTGAAAGAAAATTATCCCCAGACCGGGAAAGTGGGCGACGATCCGGTTTTTCGGCCCGGGATCGTTCACCGGTTGGACAAAGACACCTCCGGCCTGATGCTTGTCGCCTTGAACCAGGATTATTTTTCTTATCTCAAAAGTCTTTTCCAGTCCCGCCAAATCAAAAAGACTTACCTTGCGCTCGTCCACGGCTCGGTTAAGGAGAAAGAAGGGCTTATTGAAAAAACAATTGGCTTGAAGTCGGGCTCGATTAAAAGGACCACCCGTCTCGATTCGGCTAAAAACCTTAAGCCGGCCGTCACTTACTACCGGCTTCAAAAAAGATTTTCTTTGGGAGGAGAAAAATTTTCCCTTTTAGCCGTGGCTCCTCAGACTGGCCGGACGCACCAGATCAGGGTCCACCTGGCTTCAATCGGCCATCCGGTGGTGGGGGATAAGCTTTACGGTGGGAAAAGGGATTCGCTCGGGCTTGAGCGTCAATTCCTTCACGCCTCGACACTGGAGTTTCCGGTCGAGCCGGGGAAAGTCATGAAGATAGCGGCCGATCTGCCCGGGGACCTCGAAAACACCCTCCGGAAACTAACCCCGGAAAATTGACACCGCGCCGGAAGATGGGGTATATTTGACGCGTTATGGTAGCTGAAAAAATAATCAATCAAATTAAGCCGGGCGCCCAGGTTAAAGTTCATGAGCGCGTCAAGGAAAAAAGCGGCGAGCGGGTGAGCGTTTTTCAGGGCACCGTTTTAGCCCGGAAGCACGGTTCGGAGGCCGGCGCCACTTTCACCGTCCGGTCAATTCTGAGCGGCGTAGGAGTGGAAAAGATATATCCGCTCTATTCGCCCCTGATAAGCAAAATAGAGATTTTGGCCACGCCGAAAAAGATTCACCGCTCGAAGCTTTATTATCTCCGCGATCTGCCGGCCAAAAAAGCCAAAAAGAAACTCGACGTCATTCTTAAATAAGATCGGCGTCGAGTCTATCGCGCGGGTGCTGTAATCGGTAGCCAGGCAGGCTTGAGGTGCCTGTGTCCGCAAGGACGTGGAGGTTCGAGTCCTCTCCCGCGCACATAGATAGATACAAGGTCAGTTTTAGGAAAATTATTTTGGGCTTCACTGCGTGCAGAGGTATACTTAGCCACAACAAAAATTTGTTCTATTCCTTCGATAAAATCTGAATAATCGAGGTTCAAATTTAGTCCAGCATAGGTGCGATTCGGCATCGTTAAGAATTTGTTAGACAATTTCGAGATGAATTTTTTTAAAAAATATGAGTCTATTTTTGGAGCCATATCTGCCGCGATGTCGTGTCTTGTGATCGTCGCAATAATAATAGCTTGAGTTACATATCGCCACGAGGTTAAATCTGAACAAGCGCTCGCGCAGAGTAAACGAGATAACCTACGCGCCGCTTCGACCGGTGCTGATATTTATAATTGCGGTGTAGCCAAGAGATTAATTAATGATGTTGGTTATAATCAAAAAGCTGGGCACGTTTCATTGGATGTTCGCGAGCCCCGTTATATAACTTATTTTTACGAAAACAACCTTGCTTATATGCTGTCTCAAGGTGTCTTACCGCAGGAAGCTTCGTCAGCAGCCCTTATGGTGAATATGGATGAATCAAACCGGATGCTCGATTTGGTTGAAATGACGGGCGTCGATTCGACTAATGCTTTTATTACCAATACGGATCGAGATATTCTCTTGCAAGAAGGCATTAATTATGATGAAGAAATGTCTTCCTATGATGGAGACATTCTAAGGTTGGCATCTACTACCCTTGCCAACTTAAACGACCTAGATCCTCAAACGCTCAATTGCCCCATCGTTGAAGATTAAAAAAATAAGTTCGCGCAAAGTGTATAATTACAGCACAAGAAAATAACCTCAGTTCTTATTTTTATGAACGCAAGAAGATTTGAAAACAAGACCGTTATTGTGACCGGCGCCAGCCGGGGAATCGGTCGGGCCATCGCTCTCGAATTCGGCAAGGAAGGCGCCAACGTCGTCGTCAATTTTCTGAACGCGAAAGAGAAAGCCGAAGAAGTCGCTGGTCAGATTGAATCATCCGGCGGACACGCTCTGATTTATCAAGCGGATGTTTCTAACGAAGACCAGGTAGAGATGATGGTCGCGGCCGCAGTGGAAAAATTCGGCGGCGTTGATATTCTCGTCAATAACGCGGGAATAGTCGACGATAAACCGTTTTCCGAAAAAACCGTCGAGGATTGGCGGAAGACGATCGCCACGGACCTCATCGGGCCCTTTATCTGCGCCAAAGCGGTTATCCCTGTTATGCGGAAGCGAAAATGGGGCCGAATCATCAATATTTCTTCCACGAACGGGATTGATACCACTTCGCCGGAATCGATTGATTATGACGCCGCGAAGGCGGGCCTTATCAGTATGACGAGGAACCTGGCGGCGGCCCTCGCTCCCGATATCCTCGTGAATTCGATAGCTCCGGGCTGGGTTGATACCGACATGAATTCGCTTCTTCCTCCCGAATTTATCGCCGAAGAAACAGCGCGCATTGCCAGAAAGAAATTTGCCGCTCCTCAGGAAATCGCCAGACCCGTCCTTTTTCTGGCGTCCGAAGACGCGAGCAATATCACCGGCCAAACCTTAAGAGTGGACGGAGGATACCAATAGGATATAGCTTGAGAACCAGCCCTTCCTTTACGCAAGAACGCTTCCTCGACTTTATTCTCGCCCCGTTGTATTTAACTTTGCACACGGGGGAGGGATACCGATGCGGGCGCTTTTGAATAAACTGCGCGTTCTGCGAGAGTTGGCGAACCGGCGGCGAGCCGAAGACTTGCGCCGGCAGCCGTTCTTTAGCGGAGTGTTGAAGCCGCCCGACAAGCGTCCCGCCGCCTCCAAAACCGATAGCGCCCACGAGCGTCCCTAACGGGGCGCTTCTTTTTATTCGACCGTGACTGACTTGGCCAAGTTTCGGGGCTTATCCACGTCGAATCCTCGATGAACCCCGACGTAATAGGCAAAAAGCTGCAAAGGCACGACGGTCAAGAGCGGCTCAAGCGACTCCAGGGTTTCCGGAACATAGAACGCGTCATCGGTTAACGATTGGATTCTTTTGTCTCCTTCCGTGGCAATAACCAAAATTGGTCCCTGGCGCGCTTTAATTTCTTCAAGATTCGAGAACATCTTTTCGGAAACTCCGTTTCGCGGGACTATAGCCATAGTAGGGAAGTCCTGGCTAATCATGGCGATGGGCCCGTGTTTCATTTCGCCGGCGCCGTAACCCTCCGCGTGAATATAGGATATTTCCTTGAGCTTGAGCGCGCCTTCGAGGGCGACGGGATAATTGTATCGCCGGCCTAAAAAGAGAAAATTCTCCCGGCGGCTGTCTTTTCGAGCCAGCTCTTCGATTTTCGCGGCCTGAGCCAAAATCTTCCCGATTTTTTGGGGAATTTTTTCAAGCTCTTCAAGCAAGGCTTGATTCAACGCCCGCCCGCTTCCCTTAGAAAGATAAATGGCCATAAGAGTCAGGACTGTTATCTGAGACAGGAACGCCTTCGTGGAAGCGACGCCGATTTCCGGGCCGGCGTGATTATAAACTCCGGCATCCGTTTCCCTCGCGATGGTCGAGCCGACCGAGTTTACGAGACCGAGCGTAAGCAAACCTCGTTTCTTCGCCTTTTGAATCGCCGCCAAAGTGTCGGCGGTTTCTCCAGATTGGGAAATGGCTATGGCCGCCGTTCCCTTGTCGAAAGGCTCGGATCGATAACGGAATTCCGAAGCCAGGTGAACCTCGGTGGGCAATTCCGCGATTTCTTCAAAGAGATATTCGCCGACCAAACCGGCGTAATAAGAAGTGCCGCAACCCAATATGAGAAGCCTCTTTACTCCCTTCAGTTTGTCAGCGACCTCCCCAAGTCCGCCCAACTTAACCAGACCCTTGGTGCCCTTAACTCTCCCCCGGATCGCGGAGCGGATAATTTCCGGGCCCTCGAAAATTTCCTTGAGCATGAAGTGGGGAAAGTTACCTTTTTGAGCCCGTTCTAAGGTCCACTCCAGGCGAATGATCTCCAGGGGCGTTTCTTGTCTTTCGATGTTCGTGATAGCGATGTTATCCCGACTTATCCGCGCGACCTCGCCGTCCTTGAGATAAACAATCCCTTTCGTTTTCCCGATCAAGGCGGCTGAATCGGAAGCCAGAAAATTTTCCTCGTTTCCGACGCCGATAACCAGGGGACTTGATAATTTGGCGGCGTACAAAATCTCCGGATTTTCCGCGTCGATTATCGCAAGCGCGTAAGCTCCCCTTATTGTTTTTAAGGCATCGTAAAGCGCGGTCTCAAAGTCTTTCCCCTCGTTCAGATAGTCCTCGATCAGATGAGGCACGACCTCGGTGTCGGTTTCGGAGAGAAAGCGATGCCCGCGATTTTGTAGATATTCCTTCAGTTCCTTGTGATTTTCGATGATGCCGTTGTGAACGACGAACAAGCGTCCCGAGCAATCGACATGCGGATGGGCGTTCGCTTCGCTCGGCGTTCCGTGCGTCGCCCAGCGCGTGTGTCCTATGCCGAGATGGCCCTCTAAGCCTCCTTCGCTTTCAATGGACCTCTCCAACAGCTCCACCCGACCGAGGCTTTTAATTAGTTTAATTCCTCCGTTTGAGACGACGGCTACTCCGGCGGAATCGTATCCCCGGTATTCCAGGGCCTTCAGCCCGTTGATTAAAACCGGCAGAGATTTACCCCTGCCTATGTAGCCGACTATCCCGCACATGATTCCCCGAATGCTATCAATTTCCGAGGCGCAATTCAATTCAGCCGCCGCGCTTAGCTCTTTTGAATATTCCTGCTAAAATAAACCCGATTCTTATGAAGAAGGTTTATTTTATCCGCCACGGAGAAAGCGAAGGCAACGCGGCCAATATTCGACAAGACGCGACTCCTCGTCTAACCGAGAAAGGAATTAGACAGGCCGAGTTTGTCGCTAAAAGATGTCTGAGTTTGCCGATTGAACTGATTGTTTCAAGCACCATGAAGCGAGCTCAAGAAACGGCTGGAATCATTTCTCAAAGAATAAATCGTCCAATCGAAACCTCAAATTTATTTATCGAGCGACGGGTGCCGAGCGAGCAGGTGGGGCTAAGAAGAGATAATCCATCATCTCTTGAGATCGATAAAATTATTGAGAAAAAATTTACTTCGCCGGGCTTTCGGTACTCGGACGAGGAGGGTTTTGACGATCTTAATGCCAGGTCGCAGAAAGCGCTCAGTTTTTTAGGGGGACTTCCTCAGGAAAACATCCTGGTGGTAACCCATGGATTTTTTATGAACATCATCTT
>DATKRQ010000046.1:0-3548 GCA_035532135.1 Candidatus Tyrphobacter sp. | reverse complement strand
TAAAGCCTGAAATTGATTTGCCGGCGCCCCGCCCCGATGATTCCAGTAATTAACCTGACTCTCGTAGGAAGATTTAAGGGCGTTGTAGACGGATTCGGCCTGGGTAAGTGAGGCCTTATCTTGGTTGTAGGTGTTGAAGAGCGAATCATACTCCGTCTTTAAGGAATCGTAATTTTCTTTGGTGCCTTGAATATTCAGTCCCAGGGACTTCAGGATATTTTCATCTTCCTGGCGATAATCGTAAACCAGATTTATCTTAAGCCCGCCCTCGGGCGAATAGGCGAATAATTGCTTTCCGGCCGCCTGATCCCAAACCGTTTGGGCCTTAGCCACGTCCTTCAGGAATTCCGTCTGACTCAGACCGAAGCGGCCGTCGAAAGCGCCAAGGGAATAAGTGATCGGTTTTACGCAAGGCGGGTTCTTAAATGAGAGAAGAAGATCCTGAAAATAGGGTAGGCCGGTCTTTGAAAATCCAAGGCCCGCGAAAAGCAAACTTCCGGCGACCGCTATCCCCAGGAGATACTTTAAAGCCTTCATTTTTCAGACCGAGGCGGAGAAGGGTTTATCTGACAACGATAGTTACTTCGAAATCCCCATCTTTAAGCAAACAATTGCCTTTTTTCAAAGTCTCGAATCGGGCGGCGTAAAACGGAGGATTGACCGGCGGAATGTTTGAGATGGTGCCGAGAATGCCGGCTGGCTGACAAGCCAGGTTGGCCTTGGGATAGGAGCGGCTGTCCAAGATGACCGAGAGCCGGCTAGTCGGCTCGTAAATAAAGATATTCCCGTTATCCAAAGCGGTAATGGTGTATTGGCTATAAACAGTTTTAACCACCGGGACGGGGGTCGGTTGATTGACGATTTTTTCATAAATAATTCCCAGATAAAAACCGACGAAAGGAAGAGCGATAAAAAGAACGGCGGAAAGGAAATTCGAGTACCAGGTAACTTTGTTCCAAACGATTTTCATTTGTCTTAAAATTATACAATAGTTAGTCTTGAGGTCAAAAGATTTGCTTATTACCGGCCTCGCTTATATACTCCGACGGAATGGTCCTTTGATGCTAAGTCTATTCGGGGAGGCGGTTAACCGATGTTTACCGCGGGTAGTGTTGTCCTGACGCTGGCCACTATCGTCGTCTTCCTCGTGCTGGCCAGGAGATTATGAGGGGCGCTAAGCCCCTTTTTGTTTTGGATAAAATAATTTTCCGCCCTTCGTCCTAAGGAAGGGCGTAAACTCGTGGGGCTTGGCCGTAATCCGGCTTTGGATATGGAAAACCTTCCATTTTCTTTTCTTGAGGGCGTCGGCGATAAGCGACCGATGGCAACGGAAGGGACGGCCTTCGGCGCACATTATCGCTGTCCTTTTCTTCAAGGCGATTTTTTCAAGTTTTTCCAAACCAAGCTCGAATTGCGGATCAGCCATATAGTCGGCGAATCCCCGGAAGGAGAGGTTTTGCCAGCCGAGGTTTCGGGAATCTTTGGCCGCGTGACGCAGGCCGCCTAATTCCTTCAGGTGGCGATAGCCGACGCGATTTTTCCTTAAAACCAGCTTCAAATCCTCTTCGTTAAACTGGGGATTATGACGGGATCTGGGAATGGTCCTCACGTCGACAACCTCCTTTATCGCGTGAGCCTTGAGCAGGGCCAGAAATTTATCAATCGGCCGGTTGGAATGACCGATTGAATAAATCCGGGGAGAGGCGTCTTTGACTCCGGCCATTGAGCGATTATTTCTTGCCGCCGAGCCAATTATAAACGGAAGCGAAAATCCAAAGGCAGACAAAGCCGTCGATGAATCCGTAAATCAAACCCACCACGCTGCCGCTCGCCGTCAGATTATAGCCGGGATAAAGGCTGGCCATTACGCCCAAGAAATCGGATCCGTAGCCGGTGGAGGCGGTGAGAAGAGTCATTATAAACATCACGAGTCCCCACAAAATCCCGCCGGTTAATCCCAATCTTTTAGCTTCTAAGCGCATATTTTTTTTAGCAAGTTTCGACCTTTTAACAGTTCACCGTTAATTTTAATCGCTAATTTTATTTTAAACCAATCTTTCGTCTGTTCAAAATACGCTCGGCTCTCCTTATTGCTATTTCGGCTTCCGAGACTCTATACTTCTATAAGAAGTAGTAATTCTGGTTTGGGGTCCTTGTTTTAACTCTAATTATTATTTTCTTAAACGCCATTTTATGAATATCCCCAAGCATCACGAACCGCATTCCAAGTCGAACAGCTTCATTCACGATGTCATCCTGGGCATGGCGGACGGCATCACGGTACCCTTCGCCATTGCCGGCGGCCTGGCTTTGGCCGCCGCTTCAACGAACCTCGTTATCACCGGCGGCTTCGTTGAAATCGTGGCCGGCTCGATTTCCATGGGTCTCGGTGGCTATCTCGCCGCCCAAAACGAAGCCGATCACTACGAAACCGAGCGAAGGAGGGAAGAAACGGAAGTTGAAGAAAAACCGGAAGCGGAAAAAGAAGAAGTGCGCGATGTTCTTAGCTCTTACGGGCTCTCGGCGAAGGAGGGCGCCACTCTAGCTGAGGCGATGGCCAAACGGAAAAAGTCTTGGATTGATTTTATGATGCGCTTTGAATTAGGACTCGAGGCGCCCAATAAGGGGATGGCCCTCAAAAGCGCCGCGACGATCGCCGCCGCCTACGTGGTGGGAGGCGTGATCCCGCTTTCGCCCTATCTTTTTATCTCGCCCACCTCTCTGGCTCTCAGGTTTTCGATTTTTGCCACGCTCGTTTCCTTGATCGTTTTCGGCTATCTACGCGGCAAATTCGCGATGAGAAAACCGATTCGAGGGCTGATCCAGACGGTAATCGTCGGCTCTTTGGCCGCCGGCGCCGCCTTTGTCTTAGCGAGGCTCATTCCTTGATTGACTTTGACAGCGTCAGGTTCTAGAAGTAGTCTTTAGGCAAGACCACACCATCCGGACGAAGGAGGAAGCCACCCTTGCGCTACAGGATCGGTCGCTCCGAAGAAGTCGTCGTCCGCCTCGGAAACGTTCTCTCTCTAAAAGAGGAAATAACTTTCGCTCTCGAGGGAGATCGATCCCTGCCCCAAAATAATAAAAAGGCTAAGAAGAGGAAGGCCAAGAAGAGCAAGAAGATTTGAGCCCGCGTTGAATATCCACCGCGGGCTCAAATCTTTTTTAAATAATCTACCCGAGTCGCTCTTTAAGCGGCGAGCCAGCCGCCGTCGACGCAGAAGGCGGCACCTGTCACATAACTGGCTTCTTCGGAGGCGAGAAAGACAACCAAAGCCGAAACCTCTTCCGGCCGGCCGATCCGTTTCAGGGGCACTCGGGCAAGCATCGCCTCCATCGCTTCTTTGGGCATTTGGGCGGCCTGGACCATCGGCGTGTCGATGGCTCCCGGCATGATGGCGTTTACGTTAATTCCCAAGGAAGCCCATTCGATAGCCAGGGTTTCCGTAAGGCCGATGACTCCGCCTTTGGAGGCGGCGTAATGGGCTCCGCCTATAATGCCCACGCCCACTTGGCCAGAAGCGACCGAAGAAATATTAATAATTCGT
>DATKRQ010000045.1:0-3343 GCA_035532135.1 Candidatus Tyrphobacter sp. | reverse complement strand
GGTTGGTATATAATGGATGAGTGGTTTATTATCACTCGCTTAAAAAGAAACGCCAGTCGAGACAAAAGAAGCTTTTGTTTCTTGCCGCCGCTTTTCTTGTTTTCCTCGCCGGGCTCGGTCTGATCCGGCTGATCGTTTTTTCCCGACTTTTCGAACTCACTTCGATATTCGTAACCAGCAATCCCAACCTTCCTCGAGCCGAAGTAATCGCTTCTTTGGAGCCACTGCTTCTGGATAAATCCAAATTCGATAAATATCTGGGGCTCCAAAATGTTTGGGTTTGGGGTTTAAATCAGAACATTAAGGACTCTTTCCTGAAAGAAGTCCCCTTGGCCGCCGATTTAACCGTTAACCGGAGTTTTTTTCATCGGTCGGTAACGGTTTCGGTAGAGGAGCGATCGAAAACATTTTTGTGGTGCGAAGCGAAAAGTCAAACCTGTTTCTGGGTCGACGATAACGGCGTGATTTTCGAGCCGGCCGATCTTTCTTCCGCTTCCTCCTCCGATTATCTGATCTCGGATTCGACCGGCCGCCCGCTTAAAATTTTGGCCCAGGCCCTGCCTCAGAATTTTTTTCAAAACCTTAGATCCGATTTCGCGTTCCTGAAAGAATTGAACATCCAGCCGCGGGAGGCCGAAATCAGCGATTTGAATTATCGGGAGTTTGCGGTAAAAACGGTTGACGGCAAGACTGTCTATTTCAGTTTGACCTTCAATCCGATTTTGGACGCTACGGCTGTCCAAAATTTCATCAAGTCGGGCGTTTGGGCCAAACTTAGCTATCTCGACTTGAGGATCGAGGATCGAATCTATTATCGCTAGCCCTGGCCACCACGAGTCCCAGGACCCGATGGGCCCCGGCGCGTTTCAGGGTTCGTCTGGCTTCTCCCATGGTTGAGCCGGAGGTATAAACGTCGTCGACGAGAATAATAATTTTTTCCTTGAGTCTTATCCGGGGATTGATTATCTTGAAGACGCCCTTGAGGTTCCCCAGTCTTTCCTTATTGTTTTTAAGCTTGGCCTGCTCCCGCGTTTTTTTGATCCGAGCTAGGAGCTTGGTCTCCATCGGTAAATTAAAGCGGAGGCTTATCTCTCGAGCCAAGAGTTCGGCCTGATTAAAGCCGCGCCTTTTTTCCCTAAGGGGATGGAGAGGAATTGGGAGAATGAGACAGTTGTCTCTGTTCCGGCTGAGAAAATCTCCCAATGAAGAAATTTTTAGATAGCGGCCGAGTATTTCGCCCAGCGGCTCACTGGCGGCCATAAGAAACTGGTATTTAAAAACATGGATGAGCGTTTGAACCAATTTATCGCCGTAATCGGCGGCGGCGCCAAGGATAAAATTAGCTTCAGGGCGGAAGAGTGTTTTATTGACGGCGATTTTATTCAGACAGAGGTCGCAAATCACTTTTTCGTTCGCTTGGGCGAGATAGGCGCGGCAATTTAGACAAAGCGGGGGAAAGACGATGTCTAAAACGGCTTTCCAGATTTTCGAGAGCTTCGTCATTGGTATATAATCAAATCATACCCGAAGTTCCGGGACCGGCAATGAACCAATTTTTTAAATCCTTAAATTTAAACTCGCTCGGAAAAATGTTCCGGCGCTTTTCCCAGGGCGGTTATCTGGGAGTGGATATCGGCACGGCCTCGATTAAGATGGTGGAGCTCGGCCCGCCCCTGGCCGGCCGACCCATCCTCAGAAATTACGGCCTTTTGGAAAATCAGGCCCACCTTGAAAGGCTGAACGCCGCTATCCAAACCAGCAGTCTGAAGCTTGTGGAAAAAGACACGGCGGATTTACTAAGCGCCTTGCTTCATCAATTCAATCCCAAAACCAAGGAAGTAGTGGCCTCGTTGCCTTCGTTCTCGGCCTTTACTTCACTTCTCGATTTACCCGAGATCCCGGACGAAGAGCTGGCCCAGACGATGAGATACCAGGCTAAGACGTTCATCCCCTTGCCCCTTTCGGAAGTGGCCATCGATTGGATTAAAACCGGCGAATATGTCGATGAAAAAGGATTGAAGAAACAACAGGTTTTTCTGATTTCCGTTCCCCAGGAAGTGATAAAAAAATACGAAGCCGTTTTTAAAGCCGCCGGTTTGCATTTAATCGCTTTGGAGGTGGAGGGCTTGAGCTTGGCCAGAGTTTTGACTCAAGGCGACTCGGTTCAGACTTTGATTATCGATATCGGAGCCCGATCCACGGCTATTCTGGTGGCTCAAAATGGTTTTTTGAAATACAGCGCCCAAACCGATTTCGCCGGCGGTTCGCTCACCCAATCGGTTGCCCGGGGTTTGGGGATAAGTGTCCGGCGGGCCGAAGGATTGAAGCTTCAAAAAGGTTTGCTCGGTCAAGGCGGCGAATACGGGTTATCCACTTTGATGCTGCCGTTCCTGGATGTTATAATTGGCGAAGCCAAGCGCGCGGTGAACATCTACGAAAAGAATTATGGCGGAAAAATAGAACGAGTGATCCTTTCGGGCGGCGGAGCCAATCTGCTTGGGCTGGATCGTTACGTCTCGCAAATTTTTAATTTGCCGGCCGTCAAGGCGGATCCCTGGCGCTTCATCAATTTTCCGCCGGAAACCGCTCCTCTTTTATCGAACTTGGGCGCTCCGCTCGCCGTCGCTTTGGGCGCGGCCCTGCGCGAGCAGACAGGGACTTAACAAAACTTATGCCTCAATATCAAAACGTTCCCAGCGGCATCAATGCCCGATTGCTTGAGGAGAAGATTCCGATTGGTTGGCCATGGCGGTTTCTAACGGCAACCGTCGTTATTTTCGCCGCGGCCCTCATAAGCTATCTGGGCTTGAAATTCGGCTACGAGCCCTATCTTTCGGGAAATCTAAAAACCACCAACGATCAAGTGACCGCTTTGGGAAGCGAGCTTTCTTCACAGGAAAATCAAAAGAATTTTCTTAATTTTTATTCCAAACTGAACAATGTTCAAAGGCTTTTGGGCACTCACGTGTCTTCCGTTTCCGGCCTTAGCTTTATGGAGTCCCTGACTAATCCCCAGGTCATTCTTACTTCTTTGAAAATTACGGTGCCACAGGACGAAATAGACGTTTCCGGCAACGCCAGCTCTTACGCTGTTCTGGCTTCCCAGCTTCAGGCTTATGAGGATAACTCGGAAATCTCCCAAGTGGTTTTGGGCGGATCTCAGACTAACGGAAACCTGGTCCAGTTTAATTTAAAACTTCTGGTAAAGACCGAGGTGTTCAAAGATCAGTCCGGTTTTTCTCCTTCGGCCGTTAACACCAATTCCTCGACTACCATTCCTTTGGGAAAATAATTTTTTAAAAACATGAGTGCTTCAGCCAAAAGATTTTACAGCCTGATTGGC